>NZ_JBLVOM010000083.1:0-2832 GCF_053543775.1 Acinetobacter endophylla
CTTGAAATACCACCCTGGTAATATTGAGGTTCTAACTCTGTCCCGTTATCCGGGACGAGGACCATGTCTGGTGGGTAGTTTGACTGGGGCGGTCTCCTCCTAAAGAGTAACGGAGGAGTACGAAGGTGCGCTCAGCGTGGTCGGAAATCACGCGTAGAGTATAAAGGCAAAAGCGCGCTTAACTGCGAGACCCACAAGTCGAGCAGGTACGAAAGTAGGTCTTAGTGATCCGGTGGTTCTGTATGGAAGGGCCATCGCTCAACGGATAAAAGGTACTCTGGGGATAACAGGCTGATACCGCCCAAGAGTTCATATCGACGGCGGTGTTTGGCACCTCGATGTCGGCTCATCTCATCCTGGGGCTGAAGCAGGTCCCAAGGGTATGGCTGTTCGCCATTTAAAGAGGTACGCGAGCTGGGTTTAGAACGTCGTGAGACAGTTCGGTCCCTATCTACCGTGGGCGTTGGAAATTTGAGAGGATCTGCTCCTAGTACGAGAGGACCAGAGTGGACGAACCTCTGGTGTACCGGTTGTCACGCCAGTGGCATCGCCGGGTAGCTATGTTCGGAAGGGATAACCGCTGAAAGCATCTAAGCGGGAAGCCTACCTCAAGATAAGATTTCCCTAGGACTTTATGTCCTCTAAAGAGCCGTTGAAGACTACGACGTTGATAGGTTGGATGTGGAAGTGCAGTGATGCATGAAGCTGACCAATACTAATTGCTCGTGAGGCTTGACTATACAACACCCAAACAGTTGTTGTATAAAGCATCAATTGATTCGATATTCAGCAAAACGACTTGATTCAG
This sequence comes from Acinetobacter endophylla, assembly GCF_053543775.1. Lineage (NCBI taxonomy): Bacteria > Pseudomonadati > Pseudomonadota > Gammaproteobacteria > Moraxellales > Moraxellaceae > Acinetobacter > Acinetobacter endophylla. Next base: position 809 of record NZ_JBLVOM010000083.1, read on the forward strand.
TATCTCGTTAGTAAGACAATATTCAACTCAGATATACCTGTTAATGTATTCTATTTGGTACGAAGTACGGCACATACTGCAAAGCAGTTAAATAAGACCCGAACAAGTCCATAAACAGTTGTGCTGGCGACCATAGCAAGAGTGAACCACCTGATCCCTTCCCGAACTCAGAAGTGAAACCTCTTAGCGCTGATGGTAGTGTGGGATTACCCATGTGAGAGTAAGTCATCGCCAGCTCATTATTCGAAACACCCCCTTCAAATGAAGGGGGTGTTTTTTTATGCGCGGGTTTTAGTCAAATCACTGTTATTTACATGCCATTTCGACCGAAACATCACATAAAAATAATATTGAGAGGCGTATACTGAACCGGTCTATGGAGCGGATATGTCCTCAAATTCATCTTCAAGCCATATTGAATATGGCTCTTCTGCTTTTAAAGCAGTGCTCTTTTCCTTATTTCTTGCTGGCTTTGCCATTTTTTCATCACTGTATTGCGTACAGCCCATGATGCCGATTCTGGCTGATTATTTCCAGGTCAGCCCGACTCAAAGCAGTTTCCCTTTATCTTTTTCTACCATTGCCTTGGCAGTTGGTCTTATTTTTACTGGGCTGATCTCGGACCGATTTGGTCGTAAGCCGATTATGGTCTGGTCTCTATTTTTAGTCTCAGTATTATTACTATTAAGTGCAATATTGCCGATCTGGTCCGTGTTTCTGACTACACGAATAATGATTGGATTGACAGTCAGTGGTGTCGCTGCAGTCGCGATGACTTATATCGGGGAAGAAATTGCAGAAAAAGATATCGGTTTTGCTATGGGTTTGTATATTTCTGGCACAGCGATTGGCGGTATGGGCGGACGTTTAATTGCTGGGGTGTTAGTCGATTTTATCTCTTGGCAATCTGCTACTTTGATGATTGGTATTTTAAATCTCTGTATTGCAGGCTTATTTTATTACCTATTACCCGCTTCGCAACATTTTAAAGCCTATCCAATCAAGCTGAATCGTTTTAAAAACTCATTTAGGCAGAATCTCGCTGATCCAAAACTTCGGGTTTTATTCCTGCAAGGTTTTATCTTGATGGGCTGCTTTGTCTCGGTATTTAATTATCTGAGTTATCGCTTGATCCAAGCGCCATTTGAATTATCTCATGTCTGGATTGGCGTGATTTCGATTACTTATTTGGCTGGTATTTATAGCTCCCCTCGAGCAGCACACTGGGGATGGCATTATGGCAAATTCAGAATATTGGCAGCCATGATCCTGATGATGCTTGTGGGCTTGGCGCTGATGCTGATTAATCAGTTGGTTGTTGTTTTTATCGGATTGCTGATTTTTACTTTTTCTTTCTTCGCTGCCCATTCGACTGCCAGTAGCTGGGTGTCGATCCAGTCGTTACAGTATCGGGCAGTCGGTTCGTCGCTGTATTTATTTTGCTATTACCTGGGTTCAAGCGTGTTGGGGAGCTCAAGCGGATTGGTATGGGAAAATTATGGCTGGATAGGATTAACTGTGTTTATCACAGCGTTATTACTGACAGGTTTGGCATTTAGTTTAAGACTCCGTTCAAATTAGAGATTCTGTCCAAGCTTTCCTCCTCATAAATAAGATAAATTTCTTTTTTGATATACGCAGATTCAAATCTCAAGTGCGACACATTTGTAGTTAGTTGAAAAAGTTAGGTGTATTCGTAGAATCATTGGACTTTTTCAACTCGCAATTGGAAAGCACACAATGAAGAAATACACCCAACTTTCTCAAGATGAAAGATACGAAATTTATGCTACTTTGAAAAGTAAAAGTTCAATCGCTAGCCTTGCTCGGGAGTTAGGGCGTTCACGATCAACCATCTACCGTGAATTAAAAAGAAATACTGGGCAACGTGGATATAGAGCTCAACAGGCAGCGAAATTTGCAAGTCAAAGACGGTACCGTCCTTCATCACCCATGACAGCATTTGCCTTCGCTTATATTGATTACTTGATTGGCTTGGACTGGTCACCAGAACAAATTTTAGG
>NZ_JBLVOM010000084.1:0-2172 GCF_053543775.1 Acinetobacter endophylla
CGGTGAGTGAAAAGCAGATCCTAAAAACCCGAAAATCTCGGTACGCTTTTTTAGCGAATTTTCCTACGTACACTAAGTTCGCTGCAGGTATTTTCTTATTCGTCGTAATGGTTTTATTACGGACCCGGTTTAGCTACAGTATTAGCTTTGTGGCTCTATGGGTATTTCTAAGCCCTGTACTTTTTATCTTTATCTTAAAAATGAATAAAGCATTTTAGTATTTATTTAAAATCAGAAAGTAGTAAACAGCCTAGTGCGCTACTTACATGCCCTCTATTGAACCAATCTACCCAGTATCTGCTAAACCTTGGCAACCTACTTTTAAATATTTCAGATTCATTATTTTGGCTAGAATCAGAAATTTAAATTGGTAGGTATTTGGTAGGTAGGATTCTTTTTAACTTCATCCAATACTTATATTACGGTGAGGGTCACCGATAAAATAATCAATGAATGGTAGAAGGAATCACGCCATGGCTTTTAAAAATATTTCAGATCAAACTAACGGTTTTTATATTCCCTGTGTTTCACTTTTTGGTCCGGGCTGTGCTAAAGAAATCGGGATAAAAGCACAAAATTTAGGTGCCAAGAAAGCGCTGATTGTAACTGATGCGGGGCTGTTTAAATTTGGTGTTGCAGATGATATTGCAAATTATTTGAAAGAGGCGGGTGTAGACAGTTATATTTTCCCAGGCGCGGAACCCAATCCAACTGATATTAACGTGCATCATGGAGTTACAGCTTATAATGAAAATGCCTGTGATTTTATTGTATCGTTAGGTGGGGGCTCATCACATGACTGTGCCAAAGGCATCGGTCTGGTCACTGCAGGTGGCGGACATATCCGTGATTATGAAGGGATTGATAAAAGTACCGTTCCGATGACACCACTGATTGCAATCAATACCACGGCAGGGACGGCTTCGGAGATGACACGTTTCTGTATCATTACCAATACCGATACCCATGTGAAAATGGCGATTGTAGATTGGCGTTGCACACCACTCATTGCGATTGATGACCCTAAACTGATGTTGGCCAAACCTGCCGGCCTGACTGCGGCAACAGGGATGGATGCTCTGACACATGCGGTCGAGGCCTATGTATCTACGGCTGCTAATCCCATCACTGATGCCTGTGCAGAAAAGGCGATCACCATGATCAGTGAATGGCTCAGTCCCGCAGTGGCGAATGGGGATAATCTAGAAGCACGGGATGCCATGAGCTATGCTCAATATCTTGCCGGAATGGCCTTTAATAACGCCTCTTTAGGATATGTGCATGCGATGGCACATCAGCTCGGAGGCTTCTACAACTTGCCGCATGGTGTTTGTAATGCAATTCTGCTCCCCCATGTTTGTGAATTTAACCTGATTGCTTGTCCTGAACGTTATGCCAAAATTGCCCAATTGATGGGGGTGAATACAGAAGGCTTAACCGTAACTGAAGCAGCTTATGAAGCGATTGGCGCCATTCGTCAGCTTTCGGCTTCAATTGGTATTCCATCTGGGCTGACGGAATTGAATGTAAAAGAAGCTGACTTGGCCATCATGGCGGAAAATGCACAAAAAGATGCCTGCATGCTGACCAATCCACGTAAAGCCAGCCATGCCCAAGTGGTAGATATTTTTAAAGCGGCGATGTAGTGCCTCAATGTAAGTCTTCTCTCCAAGCATCTGACTTACATTTTTAACAGCCCCTGTTTCACTTCCTGAGGAAGTGTGCCAAGAGCAGACATGCATTTTCCTGTTCCTGGCTGATCCTTTTGCCTTCATAAGAGGATAAAAGCGGGGGGTGTTTCTTTTTTATGAAGTCCCCTTCATTATGAATATCGACATTAATCCCATGGTAGAAAAATGCCACTATTTTTTTAGCCCGTTCTAGCCACAAATAAAATTTCATAGCGTATTATCTTACGATTATATTTGATCCCTGAGGAATAAACTGCGCGTCCTTCAAATGACATGAAGGTGAGCGTAGCTGATATCAAGCATCTAGGCAAACGGCAAACTGGGTAGCCACTGATAAAAATTTTAGGATCAGGTTCAGTCTAAATTAATAAGTAAACTCACAGTAAGCAAGGATAATACTTAATATTCCAGAATATTCCTATTTTAACTGTTTAGCTTTGTACCGACAGTTACATCAGCTTTAAAGATTTTTATATTTTAA
>NZ_JBLVOM010000085.1:0-1728 GCF_053543775.1 Acinetobacter endophylla
AATTCACGTACCTCAATTTTGCCCGGTTTTTCGACTTTGACTGGTTTTGCGACCACCTGATAGTCCTGACCTGCCACAAAATTGGCCATAGCATTGCCTGAAAAGGCCAAAACAGATGCGGCAACAGCTCCTAAAAGGAATTTTTTCATTGGGATTATCGTCCTCTAAATCATTATGCTTAGTGTATGGGTTCACTATAAATCAATTATGCCGGTTCCGTTTTCATGCTGCGAACTTTTGTGCTATCAGAACCGCTACATTAAAGTATGCGACTGATTTTAAGTCAGTTAATATGGCCATTCGACCGCTATGTGTTTTTAGATAATCACAAAAGTTAAACTTTGAGTAATAAAAACGGTTATAATTTCTACGATTAAAACGTAGTGGTCAAACCTACAGTAAATATTAGCTTCTTACTATTCTCTTCAGTAACAGCCGCGTGGCTCTGAGAATGATCTTCTGACATACAATAGTTTCCTTATTCTATTTACGATTAGCTGAGAGACTTGAGTAAGCCTCAATATTTCTGCTAAAAATTGCTTACTATAATTGGTCAAGAAGCTTTCTTTTCATTTATCCACCGGGACAATATTGGTAATAAAACCAACATAAGAAGGGTTGATGAGATAATTCCTCCAATAACCACATTTGCTAGTGGGCACTTTACTTCTTTCTCCAATTCCAATGCCTCCCTAACTAATTAGAGAGTTTTAAGCATTATTACATGAATCTTTCCAGTACTATTGTTGCAAATATACTAAGTTGCATATTTATTCCTGCCTATGTATAGGAGCATATGTAACCCTAAAGTTTAAAATAGTCTTTTCGGATTATTTAAAAATTTGAAAATGGTAAAGAATAAATTAAAAACAATAAATATATTTATCATTCGATTTAAAAAAATTAATTAATCTTAGTTACACCATACTAAAAATAACTAATTTTTAGTTTTCCTAGTTATATGTGCTTCATTATAATTTTGAATTAATTCTCTTCACACCCTTTGCTTTTTTCATTGTTAATTATTTCTAAATTTTTCTCTAAGAAACGAAGTCCCCCATCAGCAAAACTACTGGTTGAAAAAACTATAGTAAAAATAACTAAAACAATCTTCATATATATATTATTGAATCTAATCATATCTTGGACCAAAAAATAATTTCTTCATATACTAATTCCTAGATATATACACCTAAATGACAACCAAATTACAAATTTGTAATTTTGTTAAGGTTTGTCCTAAAAAAAATAAATTAATACTATTTTAACAAAGATAAGTCGTTGCTGAAAAATTTGAATTGTAAGGGATTTAATTAGGCACTGTTGCAAATAGAGATTTGAGTCGATGATGTTCCCTTTAAAAAGTACTTAGAGACCGAAAACCCTGTTGATTAGACACACTTCACCCTGAGGCTGACCATAATAAAATGACGATGCTTGTCCTTTACGTAGTGCACGCATGACTTCAATACCTTTAATTGTGGCATAAGCCGTCTTCATAGATTTGAATCCTAATGTGGCCCTGATGATCCGCTTTAGCTTGCCATGATCACATTCAATCACGTTATTTTTATACTTAATCTGCCTGTGCTCAAGGTCTGGTGGACATTTACCTTCCCGTTTTAACCGTGATAAAGCACGTCCATATGTGGGTGCTTTATCCGTGTTGATCACTTGTGGAATTTGCCACTTCTTCACATTATTTAAAATTTTTCCAAGAAAACAATA
>NZ_JBLVOM010000086.1:0-1234 GCF_053543775.1 Acinetobacter endophylla
AAGCTGACTACACGTCGAGTACTGTTACTTACTGCGCTAGATGCAGTCGATAAAATCATTCATCTGAAGATCACAGATAAATTACGCAATAAGATTCTTAATCGTTCAATCAAATTGGTTCCAGTGGATCATGAAGAAAGCACCTCAGAAAGCTAAACGACCTTGTTCACACCAGGCATGCAGCGGTTACGCAACCAATCAAGGCTATTGCGATAAACATCAAGCCAAGATCAAACAGCGTGATCGTGATCGCGGTACGGCTCACCAGCGCGGCTATGATGCGCGTTGGGAGAAGGAACGCACAGTGTTCCTGGAATCGAATCCGTTGTGTGTCGATCACAAGAAGCGTGGCTACATCGAAGTTGCAACCGTGGTCGATCATATTGTTCCGCACAAGGGTGATAAGCAACTTTTCTGGGACAAGTTGAACTGGCAGCCATTGTGCAAGCCATGTCATGACCGCAAGACAGCAACAGAAGATCGTGGTGCATGGGTGCCACAGTACACACCAAGCAAAGCAAACCTGAACAGCATCAACCCATTCTTTGCGGGTGATCAAGTCCAGGCAATGACTGGTGTGGCCTTTGAGACCATGCAATGCAGTGAATACGATATCTTCACGGTGATTGAATCAGACAGCAAATCCATTGTTGTGAAAGACTTTGATGAATGGACACATCGCTTGCACCATTCGCATTTCAAGAAAGCAGAAGCTTAACCCTTTCGTACTCTCCACAAGTGAACGAAACCAAGCAGCTCACCTTCGGGTGGGCTGCTTTGCTTTACAACAATAAGAATAAGGAATTGAAATGAAGCATGAAGATTTTGAGAAAGTTATAGAAAGCTTACCGAGTTACCAGCGTCTGGCATTCATTCATGGTGAACGACTCTTCAATCGGGATGAATGTGGATATCGGATTGTTTACTTGCAAGCTCTCTATGAGCTGGCATCAAGACCTACTGGAATCATCGTTACATCTGAAAAGCTATCGAAACAACAGCGTGAAGAGTTACTTGCTGAACTTGTTGAAATAGATATCACGGCATTGGGTGATGGTGAACCCAAGTCAATCATCGTTCCAATCGATGAATCATATATTCGTCCAGTTCCACCAAGACTGCAATCACTTGTTAAGTATCCAGAGAGCGATGACCAGGATGATGCACTAACTGATGGTCAGGTCTGGGTCGCCATTGGAATAATGATTTTAATAATTTTAATTATTTCATTTTG
>NZ_JBLVOM010000087.1:0-2029 GCF_053543775.1 Acinetobacter endophylla
GGTACATAATTTCAAGGCTGAATCGATATACCCAGCATCTAAAGATTGCTCTGTCATTAAAAAATCAGCCTCTACATGCGCCAATAAACGATAGGGTCTGGAACCCAGCATACCACCTAATAAATCGCGTAATTGTGACATTTCTGCTTTTAAAGTACCCATACTGACCTTGCGCTCGCCATATAAGGCTTGATGCAATGTATCTAGACTCAGACCCTGCGGACATAAGGCTAGAATGGTCAGAATTTCAATCTGTCGAGGAGTCAGAACCAGCATCTTGCCATTAAACAGCACTTGAGGTACTGAAAAAGCTCGAATAAACAGGCGCTGCTTCTGGCATTCTAGTAGAGCCGACTGGATGATCGTAGCACAGCGCTCCGCAGCTAGTAGTGCTAAACTGTTATGCTTTGGCCAGGTAGTCGACAGATCAATGACACCTAAGACCTGTTTTGAATAGGGATCAATAATCGGGGCAGCGTAACAAACCCAATCATGAATGGAGGACATGTAATGTTCACTGGAAAAGACACAGCTGGATTGTTGAGTTTTTAAGGATAATGCCAATGCATTGGTTCCGACTAGCTCTTCGCGCCATTGCCCACCTTCAATAAAATGTACACTTTCTGCGGCACTTTGCATTTGTGGGCTAGAAGCTGCCCAAATGATGGTGCTGCCGATATCTCCGACCGCCAGCACCATAGAAGATTGCTCGGCAATATGTTTTAAATCCTGAGCACAATGTTGCAGGGCTTGGGCTAAAGTTGAGGAAGAAGTGGTCTTTTTTAAATCCGTCAGCGGTGCTGCTAAACGATTCTTCGGGATTTCAGCCGAGGATGAACGTTGCCAGGAGCTGGCAATACTCTGTCCCAGCTGTTCTGCATGTAAGGGAGACAAACTGCTGTTTTGCCGAAGCTGATCAGTATTGTGCCTTTTTTCCATCAAATCTTGTTTTGTCATCATTCCTTATTCTCACAACAATTCATGATTTACATCCGCTGTAATCGTTATTTTTTTAAAATGGATGAAAATATCGTGAACATGCTAGCTCCAACCTTTTTCCAACCTTATACCAGTTATATTAATCAAATAAGATGCAGAAGTACCTTATACCAAAGCTGTAGAAGCGGTTTTGCCATACGAAAATAAGCAAAGGAAATACATATGCGTTACGTCGATCCTAATCAACCTGATTCAAAAGTTCATTTTAAAGCACAATACGAGAATTTTATTGGCGGCGAATGGGTCGCTCCGGTCAAAGGTGAATACTTTGACAACATCTCTCCGGTAGATGGCAAAGTCTTTACCAAGGTTCCGCGTTCTTCTGTAGAAGACATTGAATTGGCCCTGGATGCAGCGCACAAAGCCAAAGAACAATGGAACAGAGCATCGCCGACCACCCGCTCCAATATTCTGTTGAAAATTGCCGATCGTCTGGAACAAAATCTGGAACTGCTGGCAGTGGCAGAAACCTGGGATAACGGCAAACCGATCCGTGAAACGCTGGCTGCCGATATTCCGCTGGCTATTGACCATTTCCGTTATTTTGCCGGCTGTATTCGTGCGCAGGAAGGCGGCATTTCCGAAATTGATGAAGATACGATTGCTTATCATTTTCATGAGCCGTTGGGCGTCGTGGGTCAGATTATCCCGTGGAACTTTCCGATTCTGATGGCTGTCTGGAAACTGGCACCTGCCCTGGCTGCGGGCAACTGCATTGTGTTGAAACCTGCAGAACAGACTCCGGTCAGCATTCTGGTGCTGGCTGAACTGATTCAGGATATTTTGCCACCGGGTGTCCTGAATATCGTCAATGGTTATGGGGTTGAAGTCGGTCGCCCGCTAGCCACCAACCCACGCATTGCCAAGATTGCCTTTACCGGTTCCACCGCCGTCGGTCAGATGATCATGCAATATGCCACCGAAAATATTATTCCGGTGACGCTGGAACTGGGGGGTAAATCACCAAATCTGTTCTTTGCTGACATCATGGATCAGGAAGACGATTATCTGGACAAAGCGCTGGAAGGTT
>NZ_JBLVOM010000088.1:0-862 GCF_053543775.1 Acinetobacter endophylla
CGCCGATGCAGCGAGCTTCGTTCCGTCTTGCAGTGACGCAATCAGCGGGCAGGAAACGTTCCCTTTCCGCGCATGGCAGGCGCACACCAGTTCAGACAGCACGGCCTCCATGCGTGCCAAGTCGGCCATCTTCTCGCGCACATCCTTGAGCTTGTGCTCGGCCAGGCCGCTGGCTTCCTCGCAATGGGTGCCATCCTCCAGCCGCAGTAGCTCGGCGATTTCGTCCAGGCTAAAGCCCAGCCGCTGGGCCGATTTCACGAACCGCACTCGTGTTACATCCGCCTCGCCATAGCGGCGAATGCTGCCATAGGGCTTGTCTGGCTCCGGCAGCAGGCCCTTGCGCTGGTAGAACCGGATGGTCTCCACATTGACCCCGGCCGCCTTGGCAAAAACGCCAATGGTCAGATTCTCAAAATTAATTTGCATATCGCTTGACTCCGTACATAACTACGGAAGTAAGCTTAAGCTATCCAAACCAAATTTGAAAGGACAAGCGTATGTCTGAACCACAAAACGGGCGCGGCGCGCTCTTCGCCGGTGGGCTGGCCGCCATTCTTGCGTCGGCCTGCTGCCTGGGGCCGCTGGTTTTGATCGCCTTGGGGTTCAGCGGGGCATGGATCGGCAACCTGACGGTATTGGAGCCGTATCGGCCGATCTTCATCGGCGCGGCGCTGGTTGCACTGTTCTTTGCCTGGCGGCGCATCGTCCGACCGACCGCAGCCTGCAAGCCGGGCGAGGTGTGCGCGATTCCGCAAGTGCGCACCACCTACAAGCTCATTTTCTGGTTCGTCGCCGTGTTGGTCTTGGTCGCGCTTGGTTTTCCCTACGTCATGCCATTTTTCTACTAATCAGGAGTTCATCA
>NZ_JBLVOM010000089.1:0-891 GCF_053543775.1 Acinetobacter endophylla
ACTTCATAAAACCATGCCCCAGATGATCCAGTCTTGATGATATTTGAAACTAAATACTCCCCCGCAAGACTAAGTTGACCCTCAACCAAATCATCAACTGTGAGTGAAGATATGCGGATCTTCTTATATTTCCCAGGATCAACAATATTGGTGGCCGAAGCAATAGTAAGTATGCCGGTAGCATCAACATCCGTGGTCCCGGAAATATTAATATCAGGTGCTGATCCATAAATTGCATTTTCGATAATGATCTGCTCGCCATTAACGAATTTTTCAGCAAAATTTACGGAGAAATCCACAGTGTTTGAGAAGAAGTTATTAGTGACAGCATTCCATATTAAATTTATTTCCGAGCCTTGAGCTCCCGGCCCGGATGATATGGAATTCCCACTAAATGATATGCTTTTATATTTCACAACATTACTGTTTGGCGAAATCAGTTTCTGTTTCCCATCCACCGAACTCACCTGTTTTGCGACAATTGGCGGATCATTAAATACTTCACCAATCTGAATCTGTGTTGCGCCAGTGGTCAGCGTATTTGGCTCATAAACGCTTAAACTTGCGCCCTCAATCGTATTGATCGGGGTTTCACCTTCTTTGATTTGGTTGGGATCTATTTCAAAATATCCGGTGCCAATTGAAAGCAGTGCTTCTTCAACCTGCACATTGTCTGCGTAGTATCGATATAAAGGCGCAATCAGGTCTGGGATAGATTTTACATTCCCGTAAATATCGGGAACACGCTCACTGGTGCGGTGCTTATTCTGGCGCGAAGCCAGACTGTTATTGCCAGACCCTGATGCCTGATCAGGAATCTCAGGCATATTCATGTAGGTGTAAATTGCCAGTGCTGCTGATAGCACAGTAACTACAATTAAAAAGATTTCA
>NZ_JBLVOM010000090.1:0-1374 GCF_053543775.1 Acinetobacter endophylla
AGGGAGAATGCTAAAAAAATTGATGATCCTGATACCAGTGCTGCTATTCATAAAAATATTGTCATTCGATCCGGTAAAACCAAAGATAAAGGCTCAATTAAAGTACGAGTCGGGGTCAAAGGTGGGGGTGAGTTTTGGAAAACTAATAAGAAGATGCAGCGTAAAGGCAAGGGGCGAGTAGCAAGCCCTTACTATACTCCCTTGACCAATGATACCCGGCACTTTTGGCTGGTCGAATTTGGAACTGCAAAAACTGCTGCTCAACCTTATTTGCGTCCAGCATTCGCTGCAAAAAAAGGTGAGGCTGAACAGATTTTCACTGAAGAATTAAAGAAAAGCATTTTAGAGGATATTCGAACATGATCATTATTCCTCTAGAGGAACTTTGTGCTGCTGAACCCTTATTACGAGGTCTACTGACAGACAGTGTCGGCTTGAAAGTCGCTGAGTTTGATGCAGATCTCAATCAAAGCCCACCTTATGTTTGCTGGCAAATTATTCATGCTGAGGGCCAGCACTATTTGTCCGATCCATCCGATATGGATGAAGCCTTGGTGCAGATAGATGTTTACAGTAAAAGTAAGGCAGAAAATCGGCAGATTGCCAAATTGTTGAGAACTGCTATTTCAGAACATTGTTATGTTGAAAAATTTACTGGAAATGAGCGTGATCCGTCAAATTTATGGCGTATTCGCCTAGACACCCGATGGTTTGAAGAATCTTAAATTATTAATCACATGACCGCCTTTAAGGCGGTTTTTTTTGGAGTATCAAAAATGTCGCGTCGTACTCAAGGCAGTATGTTGTGGATGGTCGTTCAGAAATCATCTGATCCGGCTCTATTCGAACTGGTGAAAATTGGTTGTCCGACCGATATTAAGCCGGGCACCGATTCAAAAGAAAAAATTGAAGATACGTGTTTGGAAGAGGAACACAATAAAACGTATCTCGAAGGAGGTGGTTTATCCGATACCGGTACCGCTACATTCGGAATTAATGCAGATCCGACCAATGCAAGCCATGGCCGCTTATATGATATGCAGGATAGCGGTGAATCTGCAGTGTTCGTTCAGGGTTGGCCAGGCAAGAAACGTGGCACAGTCAAGCACATTGTTCCTGTTCTTGATGAAGCTACAGGTGACTTGACACTTTCAAATCAGCGCAGCTGGACCAAGTTCAAAGGTTATGTTGAATCATTCCCGCTGGATTTTGATGCCAATACCATTGTGAAAACCACGGTGACTATTCAACGTCAGTCAAAAGTTGAATGGATTCGTGAAACTGCGGTACCAGTACCGCCGGTTGGCCCTTAATTCTCAATCTCTATATTGCCCCTAATTTTAGGGGCTTTCTTTTCTGTTAATTGGAAACTGC
>NZ_JBLVOM010000091.1:0-1044 GCF_053543775.1 Acinetobacter endophylla
CAATAGAAACTGCTGCCAGTGATGCCTTTAAGGTTGTACCAAAGGCACCAATCGCCCTGCTGGTCTCTTCACTCTGTTTTTCAACTTTCTCCATTGAAGAAACAATGTTTTTACTGGAAGTACCGGCTTGCTGTTCTGCTTTTTTTAGTGGCTGTTCAAAGTTGACAGTTTTGGCAACCAGATCAAGGGTTAAAACACCTAAACTTCCTGACATTACTTTTCTCCAGGCATAAAAAAACCTTGCAAAGAGCAAGGCTTCTTCAAAGGATTATTAATTTATACAACTTTGATACATACTGTTTCTAAAGTCTAAAGCTGCCTTATTTCTATTTTCTTCTACTTCAAAACGTGGTGTTTCATAAGCAGCTTTCACCATTGCAACTGAAATTTTCTTTAATTCTGGATCATTTATTTCATTTGCAGATTTCATCATTTCAGACATTGCAACACCAGATTGTCGTGCACCCATCATTGCATTAGCCATCAAATCTATATTGCTACAAAATTCATTATGAGACTCATCTTCTTTATGAATTTTATGCTGAACTTCATTAGCTACTTTTTTCTGCGGCTGATTATCACAACCCATTAAGAACACAAATAAAGTAGCACCCAACATAGTTTTAAAAAATGACATGACCCTAACCCCCTAATGATAAGAGGTTAGATATTATTCTATTTTTTTGGATTGCCCTAGTCTTCATCACCACCATATTGAGCAAAAGCAGCTTCAAAGGTCAGCTCTGGTGCATCGTGATAAGGCAAGAAATCCCATATATCAACATCAGTGACACCATTGCTTTGCATGGCCATCAACTTCAATTCAGCAAGGGATTCATCTAGCCTTAATGCAAAATTCAGGCTTCCGCGTTTGTTTCTGTAGTTTTGCCAGAAGGCGTATTCCCACTGTGAGATTTTGCTTTTGATTTCGGTGATGCTGTTTCCACAGATTCCGTGGATTGCGAGCTCTGCAAAGATTTCGTTTCGTTCGAACTCTTCGTCACTGACTTTCCCCAGAACAGGTTAATACTATTTGATGCATCC
>NZ_JBLVOM010000092.1:0-1007 GCF_053543775.1 Acinetobacter endophylla
CGGTACGTGTACCGGGTACATTCAATGGGCTTTCTGATATTGAGAACACCATGCTGGGTAGCCCAAATGGCAGCCCAATTCGGGTTGGTGATATTGCGCAAGTCTCTATTGGGCATGATTTAAGAACCGGTGGGGCAACCTATAACGGCAAAGAAACCGTTTTAGGGATTGCCATGATGGCGATGGGTGGAAATAGCCGGACTGTTTCTAAAGCTGTGGATGCCAAGCTTCAAGATATTCAGAATAGTTTGCCTAAAGGGGTAGTGATTGAACCGGTGTACGACCGTACTACCTTGGTTGAGAAGGCGATTAAAACCGTTCAGAAAAACTTGGTAGAGGGAGCAATCCTGGTCATCATCATTCTGTTCCTGTTTTTAGGGAATATCCGTGCTGCCTTGATTACTGCCTGTGTCATTCCACTCTCTATGCTGTTTACCTTAACCGGGATGGCACAGAAAAATATCAGTGCCAATCTGATGAGTTTAGGTGCACTCGATTTCGGCATCATTGTCGATGGTGCTGTGGTGATTGTCGAAAACTGTATCCGGCGTTTAGCCCATACACAGCAACTGTTAAAACGACCTCTCACACAAAGTGAACGCTTTAAGGAAGTTTTTCTGGCTGCCCGCCAAGCACGTCGTCCTCTTATTTTTGGTCAGCTTATTATTTTGGTGGTGTATTTGCCGATTTTTGCTTTAAGTGGTGTAGAAGCAAAACTATTTCATCCGATGGCTTTAACCGTTGTTCTCGCACTGGTGGCAGCTATTATTTTATCGATCACCTTTGTGCCCGCTGCAGTTGCTTTATGGGTTAAAGGGGAGATCAAAGAAACGGAAAGCCGTTGGATGATCTGGCTCAAAACCCGATATCAACAGATATTGGATGGAGCCTATCATTACAAAGCGGTGGTTTTAACTTTTGCCATTTGTCTCCTGGTCATTACGGGTCTGCTCAGCACGAAGATTGGCAGTGAGTTTGCACCCCAGCTGAGTGAAGGTGATTTTGCG
>NZ_JBLVOM010000093.1:0-1008 GCF_053543775.1 Acinetobacter endophylla
GCTATTGCTCTTGCCGCTATCAAAATTGGTAAAAAAGCCGCAGATGATAAAAGAACTTTTGGCTATCAGCGATTTGAAATTTTAGCGGCTCTGTTTAATGCGGTGATGCTTTTTGTGGTAGCAATATATATTGTATATGAAGCTTATCAACGTTTTACGAATCCTGCTGAAATTCAAAGTGTTGGAATGATGATTGTCGCGGTCATTGGTTTGGTCATAAATTTGATTTCAATGAAAATCCTTTCTGCTAGTGCTGAAGGAAGTCTAAATATAAAAGGTGCATATTTAGAAGTTCTTAGTGATGCTCTAGGATCGATAGGCGTGATTATCGGAGGAATAGTTATTTATTTTACCCAGTGGATGTGGGTTGATACCGTAATCGCTGTGTTAATTGGCTTCTGGGTCTTACCTCGAACTTGGATTTTATTAAAACAAAGTATTCATATTCTGCTTGAAGGAGTTCCTGATGAGATTGATATTGAGTCGTTAAGAAATGATTTATTGAAGCTAGAGGGCGTTGAAGGGATTCATCAGTTGAAAGTCTGGGCTATATCCTCAAGAAATATTCATTTAACTGCTCATTTGGTTGCTCCGAATAGCAATACAGATCAACTCTATCAAAAGGCCTTAGAAGTTCTAAAACATAATCATAATATTACTGAAATTACGTTACAAATAGAAAATACGAAATGTAATACATTGAACCAACATAAACACTAATTTGGACTTTAGTCTTCATATAGATGTTTTGTGTAACTTTAAAGTAAACCCTAAAGTTACAATATAAAAGTTTTTAAAACTATGTAACATTTAAATGATTTTTAACCATATATAACATGTAACTTTGATATTTAAGATTTATAATTTACGAAATTGTTCATTTTTATCTAATTGGGGCGTGAAAGAGTGAAAGGCCAAAAAGTAGGGTATGTGCGAGTGAGTTCGGTCGAGCAAAATACAGGGCGTCAACTTGAGGGAATTGAAGTCGACCGGATTTTTGTTGACCGT
>NZ_JBLVOM010000094.1:0-1268 GCF_053543775.1 Acinetobacter endophylla
GAAAATGTGCAACTGGCTAATCAGCTCTTTGTCATTGAACAGCTGAAAGATTTATGGCTTGAGTTTAATTTGCCGAATCAATTCTCAGGTCAACTGCAAGCCGGGCAAAAAATTGACTTTAAAGTGAATGATTCAGATCAAATCTATAAAGCTACTGTACAAAGCTTAACCTCTCAGGCAGATGTACAAACAGGGCGTCTGGTGGTGCGCGCAAAACTCGATGCGCAAGCTACTGAGTTGCGTTCTAATGTGTTAGTGAGAGTGTTGATTCCGGAAGCTACAGCAAAATCAGCCCTTCGGATTCAAAAGTCTGCGCTGCAAAGTATTGAAGGTGAAGACAGTATTTTCATCGTAGATTCAGAACAAAAAGGTCAAGTCCACTTAAAAGCACAGAAAGTGCAATTGGGGCAGGCTTCAAGTGATGGACAATGGCTTGAAGTGATTTCTGGGCTGACTGAAGGGCAGAAGTATATCGCTCAAGGCAGTTTCTTGTTGAAATCTGAATTAGAAAAAGACGAGGCAGGCCATGAACATTAATTCTGATCTGCCAAAACCAGAAGGTTTATTCGAACGAATCATTCAGTTTTCCATACAAAATGCGATTTGGGTGTTGCTCTTTGTCTGTACCTGGATTGCGGTCGGGGTGTATAGCTATCAGAAACTCCCGATTGATGCTGTACCCGATATTACCAATACCCAAGTCCAGATTAATACTCAAGCCAAGGGTTTTACTGCGCTTGAAGTCGAACAGCGGATTACCTATCCCATTGAAAATGCCATGGCTGGCATTCCGGATCTGGAGCTTACCCGTTCCATATCCCGTTATGGACTCTCTCAAGTCACCATTGTCTTTAAAGATGGGACTGATATTTATTGGGCCCGTCAGCAGATTAACCAACGGATACAGGAGGCGCAATCTGAGTTGCCTGCACAAATCGCACCGACGATGTCCCCCGTTTCTACGGGTCTCGGTGAGATTTATCAATGGGTACTGAAGGCAGATCCGAATGCGAAAAAGCCGGATGGAACTGCATACACGCCGATGGATTTGCGTGAGATTCAGGACTGGATTGTGCGTCCTCAACTGCAACGTGTTAAGGGAGTTGCAGAGGTCAACAGTATTGGTGGTTTTGAAAAAACCTATGTGGTCTCTCCCGATTTAAACCGGATGCAGCAACTGAATATCTCATTAGAACAACTGCAACAGGCTTTAGCGCAAAATAATGAGAACCGAGGTGCAGGTTATATTGAAGACAATGGTCAGCAAC
>NZ_JBLVOM010000095.1:0-719 GCF_053543775.1 Acinetobacter endophylla
GCCAGCGCGCCCCACAAGTAGCCGGTGATCGGTTTGTGCGTCTCAGACGGCAAGTGCTCTGGGCTGTTCATGGCAGACTCTCCGCGTGCTGTGCCGGTTCGGTTGGCATGGCGGCCAGTTGCATTTCGAGGCTGGCCAGGGCCTCGCGCCGACGCTCGACGAGTTGCCGCAACACGGCAAGCTGCGCAGACGCACCGTCACCGTCCGCAGCATCCAGCGCCCGGCACAGCCGCGCCAGTGCGTCCAGGCCGATACCCGCTTCGAAGGCAGCCCGTACAAAGCGCAGCCGTTGCAACGCGGTGTCATCGAACAAGCCGTAGCCGCCCGTGGTGCACGCGACCGGCCGTAGCAATCCGCGCAGCAGGTAGTCGCGCACGATATGCACGCTCACCCCGGCATCAAGGGCCAGCCGGGACACTGTGTAGGCGCTCATTGAACACCTCCTTTTCCTCATCCGGCGCAGCACGAAAGCTGCTTCACGTCCTTGCTGAAGGTCTGCGCCGCGAGCTTCAGCCCTTCGACCATGGTCAGGTAGGGGAACAATTGGTCGGCCAGTTCCTGCACGGTCATACGGTTGCGAATGGCGAGCACCGCCGTCTGGATCAGTTCACCCGCTTCCGGGGCCACCGCTTGCACGCCGATGAGCCGTCCGCTACCTTCCTCGATGACCAGCTTGATGAAGCCGCGTGTGTCGAAGTTGGCAAGCGCACGCGGCACGT
>NZ_JBLVOM010000095.1:765-1322 GCF_053543775.1 Acinetobacter endophylla
GCGGTGAATACCACGGCCGGCATTGCGGTCAGGTCCAGGGCCGCATCGCCGCCAGTCATGTTGATCGCAGCACGGGTGCCGGCCGCTGCCGCCACATAGACGAACTGAGGCTGGTCGGTGCAGTCGCCAGCCGCATAAATGTGTGGCGTACTGGTGCGCATGCCCTTGTCGATGACGATGGCCCCCTGCGCATTGGCAGCGACTCCCGCCGCTTCCAATGCCAGGCTGCGCGTGTTCGGTGCCCTGCCAGTGGCGACCAGCAGCTGGTCGGCGCGTATTTCACCGTACCCGGTGGTCAGCACGAATTCGCCGTCCACATGCGCGACCTGGCTGGCTTGCGTGTGTTCCAATACCTTGATCCCTTCGGCACGGAACGCGGCTGTAACGGCCTCGCCGATGGCCGGGTCGTCGCGGAAGAACAGCGTGTTGCGAGCTAGGATCGTGACCTGGCTGCCCAGCCGGGCGAAGGCTTGCGCCAGTTCCAGCGCGACCACCGACGAGCCGATCACGGCTAGGCGTTCGGGAAGGGTGTCGCTGACCAGGGCCTCGGTCGAAGT
>NZ_JBLVOM010000096.1:0-591 GCF_053543775.1 Acinetobacter endophylla
CGACGTGTAGTCAGCTTCACCTGGATTTGAACTAATTGCCCCATTGAACCAATTCCTTTAAAAAAAACTGTATGCCCAGCCCCACGCCAGACATACAGCCATAAAAAAAGAGCCTTTCGGCTCTTAGGGAAGTTACAGCGCTAAATTCAATTACTTGCTAGATACAGTTATTCATTATGGAGAAAACTAACTTAAATCTGTTTCAGTGTCAAATACAAATTTTAGTTAGTTTTTGAGAGCTGAAAAGAAATGCGTTTAGCAGCTGCTGCATGCTCGTCTTGTAAGTCAATCACAATGGCGTGAATAGCTTGATTCAAATAGCGATGAACAACCAGATGATGAACACCAGCGAACAGAGCACGATTACGGACAGAAGGTTTATAACTTGCTGGAACCATGCAGAACTCGACCAATGCAGTACGGATCACAGGCACATGGTACTCCATTGCAATTTGATGATGTTCAAGGACGCTTTTATATCGCGGTGTAAGCAATTTACTGAATGAGTCTACATTTTCCAGTGTATTCGCATTCAAGGATTTGAGACGTACCAGGTTATCTTGCAGTGGGGAAAGCTTGGCATAGCTCAGT
>NZ_JBLVOM010000096.1:611-2164 GCF_053543775.1 Acinetobacter endophylla
GTCAAAGCTCCATGGTTGCCACCACCAGTCGAATCAAAGTTGGTTGTTTTAGGATTTAATAAGCGTAAATACTTTTCCATAATTCACATTCCTTGTTGATTTATTGCTTTGTTACGGGTAAAGGTCTATTAGTTACGGGGTTGTTACGGGTAAACAAATAATAAATGTAATAAAAACAAGGGTTGTTACGGGTGTTACGAGTGTTACGGGGGTTTTTTCTCACGCGCGGGAAAATACATTCATTCATAATTTGAATAAATATATTAGATAATGAAATTTTCTTCCCGTGCGCGCGTGTGCATAAGCCCGTAACAGCCGTAACAGGGTGCCTGAAAGATAGAGTTGGTAAGGCTTTGACAGTGTTACGGGGTTGCGATTTAGCCCGTAACAGACCCGTAACACCCGTAACAATTATTGATATTTTATAGTACGTTAGGAACATCCTGATCTCCTTTTAACTTAGCACGAAATTCTTTTACTTGTCCACTAAGCCATTCAGCTTGTTTCACATCCTTCGGGGGATTCTCAGTAAAAATCATGCGCCTTTGCACCTCTTTTCGCTTTTCCTGATAGCCAGCTCCAGTGACAACATCCTCATAGATCCGTCCATGTCCTTTGGCCACGACACGCTCGGAAGCAATTAAGTTTAAAAACTTGTTGGAGGGAATGGATTTCTCCCCATTTTTATGACACCACTGCCGATAGGCCATATACAAATCATCCGAAAGACAACAAACAAACGGATGCTCTAACATACCGCCACGCCAATCATCTAAAAATAATTTCCATCCTGGCAAACCAAACTGAATGATTTTCTGTTTAGCTTTAGTCATCGGTGGTTCTGTATAAGGGGTAAAGTCACTTAGATCCATCGATAACAGATAGGTATAAAATGCATTGATGGCATTACTGTCCGGCTCAAGACACTGTTCAACCAAACCCTTCAATTCATGACCGAGCTTTTGATTTGGTTCCAGTACCAGAAAGCGTCGATCTCGTTCCTCAATGGCCAAAGGCTGTACTTCATTCGATAAGAAGACACAGTTAATGTGGTTATTTTGCGAATAACCCGACATAAACTTTTTCTCAATCCGGATCTTTTCACCAGTGATCATGTGTTTGATCAGACCCATCATGCCGAACTTGGACTTATTGTTAAATATTTCTTCAAAGAGACAATAAAGCTTTCGTTCAGCCCAATCGGTATAAATGGATTCAAGACCATTTTGCCCCAAAGTGACAGAGTATTTATCACCATAGATCTTCGTCATTATCTTTTCAAAGAACAGGGATTTACCTGAACCTTGGACAGCACTACACAGCAAAATGGAGGTATTCATTTTTGCGCCTGGATGCTGTAAAGGATAAGCCAACCACTTCATTAGCCATTCATATGCTTCTGTTTCTTTACCACACAGAAACTTCACCAAGTGAATAATAGGTGTACAGCTTTCAAATGCTTCGCCCTGCTGAATAATTTGATTCTGAGCATCTAGCAGAGGTGAGATTTCCATACCATCATAGGTATTAATTTGCCCTTCAGTGATATGCAT
>NZ_JBLVOM010000097.1:0-977 GCF_053543775.1 Acinetobacter endophylla
CGCCAAATGGTCAGGAATTTAATGGCGTATCTACGGGTGGCACCATTACTTATGAATATGAACTAGATCAACCTGTTACCAACGATGCATCACACACCGATAACTTTCTGGAAGAAGTCGGTATATCTGTGACAGATCAAAGTAATATTGTGAGCAGTAGCAGTCTAGTCATTAGCATTATTGATGATGCACCACTTGCCAAAAACGACATCGATAATGTGGCTGCTAATCAATTTACCCCTGAAACTGGAAATGTACTGACGGGTGTTGGTACGAGTAGTGGGGCTACAGGTGCAGACAAAATTAGTGCCGATGGAGTGAGCATCTCCACAGTGGTTAGTGATAATGTATCTGCTAACGTGGTAACAGATGATGGCACAACGCTGACGATCGAAGGGCAGTATGGTACTCTAATACTCAATAAGACCACAGGTGAATATAGTTACGAGCGTCATGAAGGTACGCCGGGCGGTGTAAATGAGGTATTTACTTATACATTGGTTGACGGTGATGGGGATAGCTCAACAGCTAGCTTGACATTAGTCATTGGCAATAGTGCGCCTCTTGTTACGCTTCCTTCGAGCGATGGAGAGAGTACCAAAGTCTATGAATCAGGTTTGAATAATGGTGGCTCTAAAGCATCTACTGATAAGGAAACAACAAGCGGTACAATTGCTTTTACCTCTCCAGATGGTTTGGCTTCTCAAGATGCAGTGAAGTTAGGTGGACATACCCTAACGACAGCAGATCAAACATTCTCGGATGGTTTAACTGCACGCTATGAATACAATTCGGCAACTGGTACAGGTACTATCCACTATAGCTACACACTTCCTGCGAATACGTCAGGTGATAATACCAATGCAACATTTGCAGTGGAAGTGACAGATATCGATGGCGATAAAACAGCTTCGGGTGATCTGGTTATTAATATTATAGATGACGCACCTGTTGCGAAGCCTGACACGAATAGCATT
>NZ_JBLVOM010000098.1:0-554 GCF_053543775.1 Acinetobacter endophylla
TGAGGCTGGAACGGGAGAACGATATCATCATGAATCATAAGAAGATTCGAAGATTAATGCGAAAATATAAGCTCGTTGCTACGATCCGGCAAGCCAATCCCTATCGCAAGATGGCAAAAGCCACACAAGAGAACCAAACGTGTCCCAACCTACTCAAACGCCAGTTTGACCAAGGAGAGCCCGAGAAAGTGTTGCTGACGGATATTACCTATATGCATTATGGTAATGGACAATGTGCTTATTTATCCGTGGTGAAAGACGGGGCTACGAGACAAATTCTAGCTCACTACCTCTCTTCTTCATTGGCCTTGCCAATTGTAGAACGAACACTGGAGAGACTACTTGAACGACTGGATGGCAATATTCATCCAGAAGCCCTTTTACACTCGGATCAAGGAATGCACTATACTCACCCTAGATTCCGCCTTCTCGTACGCAAAGCTGGATTTACACAGTCCATGTCACGGAAAGGTAACTGCTGGGATAACGCCGCCATGGAGAGCTTCTTTGGCCATATGAAGGATGATTTGGAGTACAAGTCATGTATGACTCTC
>NZ_JBLVOM010000099.1:0-694 GCF_053543775.1 Acinetobacter endophylla
ATAAATGGTGTCGGTCCCATAACTGCTACCACTGCTTTCAGCCTGAACATAGTTCGCACCTAAAAGCAGTTTCAGATCATCATTCAGATGCAGTCGGGTCGCAGCATAAAGGCTCTGGTTCTTCTGCCGGATATGCATTTCCCCACTGGTTTTCGATAGATCCCAGCTTGGTTCTTCTGGTGTAAAGCTGGCTAAATCTGTGGTCAGCGGATTGACAAAGCTGCCAGCATAACCCAATTCATCCAGACTATTCTTGGCCCAGACATAGCCCAATGAGGCTTCATGGTGTTGTCCCCAAAGCGGATAGGTGCCGCTAAAACTCAGGCTGGCTTGTTGTTCTGTATTATCATCAATATACATGCCTGGGTAGAGGAAGATACCTGAAGTGCCATTTGCGCCAGGTTTTCCAGACAGAAACAAGAGTTTTGAATCACGTTGTGTGCGTTTTTCATCATAAGTCAGTTTGGCTGTCCAGTCGCCTGCCAGTTTTCGTTCAAGCTCGGCAAAGTAACTTTTAATATTGCTATCCCAATAGGTCCAGCTTGGGCTGTAATTATAATTCCGTGAGTAACTGAGCTGCTCACCTTCGGTATTGATCAGTGGATTAGAACCCCAATTCACACCATTCGGCTTATGATTGCTTTCAGTATAGCCTGCGGTCAATAGGGTTGTGTCAGTTACATCTGCCTCCACA
>NZ_JBLVOM010000100.1:0-825 GCF_053543775.1 Acinetobacter endophylla
CTCAAGAATACTAGTGAAGAAATCCGTAGGTGCAATACCTTGCTCTTTAAGGATTGAATAAGATTTTTCTTTAAGGGCTTCATCGATCCTGAAGTTAACAGTAGCCATCATATTTCCCAAGTATTTAATGTACTAGGAATAGTGTAATGCAAATTGCATTACAAGTCGAATTCGCATAACAGCCATTATGTTAAATGGAAGGAAGCAAAATAAGTTAACATTTTGCTTCCGGCCACATTAAGCTAGAGTTTTATTTAAATAAAGCTATTTAGTAATCATTAAATTAATTAAAATCTAAATCTAACACCAGCTCCATATAACCAACCTTTCTCAGAGTTTGATTCTATTTGCCACGACGTTTCATCATTACCTTTTGAATACTCATAGGCAATGTCGATATACGGCATGATCTTTTTACTGATTTCATAGCGAGTTTCAAACCCTGCGGTTGCACTGCTTAAACCAGTTTTTTTCGCATATTTAGAGTCATCACTAAAGATAGCATCCAACTCTAAATAAGGTTGAATAATCAACTTTTGCGTAATCAGAAAATCACGTTCCGTTTCTAGGCTAAAGCCCGCATAATTGTCTTCTCCCGCATAGAGATAAGCATCAGTTTCAAAGAAATATGGCGCCATACCATGTAAGCCAATCACCGCATCAACATTTTCTTCGGTGTCTTTGCGATGATCATTGAGTTCAACTTTTTCACTACGATAACGTGCACCAATCTGTGCATCCCAAAAGTCTGAAATCATACGGCTATATAAAAGTTTGGCATCATAATGTGCATCATGCGATTCTTCTTTATCGGCATGAATTTTA
>NZ_JBLVOM010000101.1:0-671 GCF_053543775.1 Acinetobacter endophylla
GCCACTGGTGGTTTCTTTATTGGTTGAAGCTTCTGTACCATCATTTAAACCAGATTCATAGACTGTCGTTGTTGCACCACCAGCCGTTGGTATTGTGCTGGTCGGGGTTGCATCAGCAATAGTGATTGTCAATTGTGCTGTTGCTTTGTCGTTATCGCCATCCGTTAAAGTATAAGTAAATACGTCACTTACACCACCAGCTGAACCTGCATTACGTGCATAACTATAGCTACCATCGGAATGAATCGTTAATGTGCCATATTGACCACTAACTTGATAGTTTCCAACTGGATTAATCGTGACATCTGCCCCACCAGCAGTATCTGATTTTACTGTAGTTACTCGTGCGCCATCTGCACCTTTCGTGTCGTTGCTGACCACATTACCAGTAACTACTGCCAAACTACCTACAGGAATGCTATTGCTATCATTCTCAGCAGTTGGAACATCATCAATCACTTGTACAACCAGACTACCTGTTGTGGTTACCCCTCCTGCATCTGTGACACTCAGTGGAATGCCACTCAGAAGTAAATCATCATTTCCAACAGCGCTATGTGTCTGGGCATTGTTCAAAGTATAGGTATAACTCAAACTACCTGAAGTTGGGATATCACCTACACTGCTATTTGCCGTAAAACCATTTAGAACGATGGTTCCACCAACGACGT
>NZ_JBLVOM010000102.1:0-556 GCF_053543775.1 Acinetobacter endophylla
CCGACGGCATATAGCGCAATACCATAAACGGCTGCATCGGCAAACATATCTAGAGAATCAGCAATCAATCCTGTAGAAGCAGCAATAATACCGCTGATGAATTCTATAAAGAACAGTAGAGCATTAATGCCTAATAACAGTTTAAGTACTTTAGCTTGTCTCACAGGATCAGGTTCATTGGGTAGATCACCTGAAGAAAGCTGTGTTTCATCAAGTTTCGCCCCAAAACCCAGTCCTTCAAGTTTGGCCGTAATTTGCTGAATCCCTTCATTATGGAAGACTTTCAGTTTTCGATTGGGAAGATCAAAAGTAAGACCTTTAACTGCTTCAAGATCTGCAAGAGCCATACGGACCATTTGCTCTTCAGCAGAGCAATCCATTTTAGGAATGGTGTAGGTACTTGTTTGCTTGGCCTGTTGATTGCTTATATAAATTTCAGTCTTCACAAGCTTTGCCCCAAAACCCAGTCCTTCAAGTTTGGTGGTTATATTTTCATCTTTTTGATTATGTAGAACCTTTAAAGAACGGTTAGGTAAATCAAAGATGAGTTTTTGAA
>NZ_JBLVOM010000103.1:0-363 GCF_053543775.1 Acinetobacter endophylla
TTACAGCAACCACCACAATAATCAAATATGCAGCCAGTAACCAGAGTACTCCACCCATTTTGCCAGTCAAATAATCCCCTCCTACATTAATTTAATGCCATTTTGAAATAGTCATCATCTGTTGAGAAAGGAGTCTTTTTCCCAACATCATTTTTTATAAATTGCTGAAGATCTTCCATCCCATAAATATCACACTTCCAAATAAAAGAGGCTATAATCATAGAAAATCCTTTGGTTTTATTAACAATAATTTCTTGACCGCAATTTTTCCCTTTTGTTTTATCTCCGATTAGCTGCACCAGTTCTAAATTCGTTCTCAGTGTCAAAGCAGTAATTTCACTACAACTGGCAGTTTGTTCGTTA
>NZ_JBLVOM010000104.1:0-755 GCF_053543775.1 Acinetobacter endophylla
AACGACCAGTGCGACACTGGTTGAAGATGAAATTACGACCCTGAATTTTGGCATTGTTCATGTAAATGGTGACAATGACGAAACTTTGGGACATGTTTGGATTGCACAGAATCAGGCGGCAGGTGCAAAGTATACTTTATATCTAGGTACAGGCACATCGGCTGTTCTTTTAAGTAATGCAAGCTTACCAATCAAAACCATTGATGGGGTGGACTACTACGAATTGACTGCTGAACAAGCTCAAACCTTGGCAGCTAAAGGTGGTGATCAGCGTGATGGTGATCAGGGCATCTTCACTTATAAATATGAAGTGACCGATAATCATTATGGTTCGGTGCAAACCGCACCAGCGGACACGGTGGTTAAAGAGGGACAATTACAATTAACGGCGAGTGCAGTTACCGATGCTGTTAAGTTATCTGTTACTGGTATTTCTGGAACAAGCAATACCACTTCATCATTAGATCAACATGCAAATGATGATGCTACTCCAGACACCGCAACACTGACTGCAACGGATACTGTGACCGTTAATCTGAAAGTCGCTTCGATTGACCATGATGGCAGTGAACACGTGGTTCGTATCTTGATCGAAAATGTGCCAGAGGGTGTAACTGTACAAGATACAAATGTTCAACAGGTAGGTGCTGGTACATGGGTACTGGTCTATCAGGCAAATAATGCACCTTCAATCAACGCACAGGGTGGTAGTATTGATGTACCAGTCACTTTCAAGATTGGTTCCGACGCGGGTG
>NZ_JBLVOM010000105.1:0-607 GCF_053543775.1 Acinetobacter endophylla
GGGCATGGTTTACCAGAGAGCAAGGAAGCCTGGAAAGGCTCAACCCAAGCTACGGCAGGCACATTATCTGCGACTGATTTCTGGATTCCAAAAGGGGCGAACCGTTTCCATTTTGTAGGAGGCTCACGTTTCGTGCATGGCGGCATCATGCCTCAGGAAATCGTAGTGCCTGTACTAACGGTAAAACAGCTACGTGGTGAAAAGGCTGGACAGCGCACCAAGCGTAAAGTTGAGGTCATTTCTACCAAATCCACGCTGAAGATGGTCAATAACATCCAGAAGTTTGATTTGATGCAAACTGAAGCTGTCAGTGAGCTGGTCATGCCAGTGACTTTATCCATTGCCATTTATGATGGGGATCTTAAAGTTTCCAGTGAAGAAACTTTGACTTTTGATAGCAGTACCGACTCTGTTGCCGATCGGGTCAAGCAGGTCAGGCTGTCATTGTCTGGCACTGATTTTGACCGTAAGAAAGATTACTTCCTGGTACTGAAGGACAAAGACCTGAATATCGAGATGCAACGCTATAAGGTCACCATTGATTTGGCATTTACCGATGACTTCTTCTAATAACGAATTAACGATAGAGCGTAGCCTACATGGAATC
>NZ_JBLVOM010000106.1:0-350 GCF_053543775.1 Acinetobacter endophylla
CGTGTTAAGTAAACAGTCTTTATCCGCAGGAACATCCGGTGATTCTTACTTGCAAACCTTAGGGGATTTAGCGGTGGAAGCCCATTATTTGTTATTTGATATGGGCATGCTTGTGTTGAGTTTAGGCAGCTTATTATTTTGTTCTATTCTCTATCGATCAAGATTGGTTCCACGGTTGTTGTCCATTATCGGCTTGATTGGGTATACGGGTCTGTTAGCAAGTAGTTCTTTGTCCATCGCCGGCCTAGATGTTGGAGAGGTTCTTTACATCCCTGGAGCGATATTCGAAATCGCTTTACCAGTTTGGCTCATGGTGAAAGGATTTAATCTAAATACGCGATTTTCCGCAA
>NZ_JBLVOM010000107.1:0-452 GCF_053543775.1 Acinetobacter endophylla
TGGGGATCAGCTGCAGCTATGTGTCGCGGATAGAGAAAAGGGCGCTCATGAAGCTTTATCATGAGTTTTATAAGGCGAAGCGGTAGGATCTAAGAAGATTCACTATAGAGTTTTTAAAAGCGACTTGCCAACAAGGGAGTTGCTTTTTTGTTAATTAAGTAGTTGGGCTAAATGAACATAAAAAAGCATATTCAGAAAATTAACTTTTTTAACTGCGGAGGGGTGGTTATTATGACATATAAAGAAATATCTGATCTCCATATTCAATTGTTACATGTATATGATAATAACGAAAAGTACCAAGGTCCATATCAGACACAAGTAAATTATTTTTTTTATAGCAGAAGATATAGTTCAACGAATTATTGTTCTAACTCAGCTATTAATAATTCATAAAAAGGTAGTTGGCACTGTTAAATTAGAAAAGAGTAATAAGATGAATTCAGCCCTGT
>NZ_JBLVOM010000108.1:0-403 GCF_053543775.1 Acinetobacter endophylla
TTCAATGATTCATTCCCAAAAGTTAATGAAAACAGCGGATAGTTCGTGGATTGAGTGGAAACTTCAGGGTAAAACTTATCGGGGGATTATCTATAACGCGAATATAGTTGAAAATTCTGAAATAAAATCTACTCAAATTATTGTCGGTATAGATACCTCTGAGCATCTGTATTTTTTAAATGATTTTAAGCGTCAACTTTTTTATATAGGTTTAGCTGGTACGTTATGTTTAATGTTTTTAGGATGGTTTGCAACCTGGAGAGGTTTAAGACCCGTGCAAAAAATGGCTAAAGTCGCAGAAGGCATTTCAGCACAACACCTTTCAGAACGTTTAGAAATTGAGAATAT
The DNA here is from genome assembly GCF_053543775.1 of Acinetobacter endophylla. Lineage (NCBI taxonomy): Bacteria > Pseudomonadati > Pseudomonadota > Gammaproteobacteria > Moraxellales > Moraxellaceae > Acinetobacter > Acinetobacter endophylla. The sequence continues at coordinate 349 of NZ_JBLVOM010000108.1, forward strand.
ACCTACTGAACTAAAGTCCTTAGCAATAGCCTTTAACGATATGTTGGATAGGCTA
>NZ_JBLVOM010000109.1:0-468 GCF_053543775.1 Acinetobacter endophylla
CCGTCGAACTGGTCGCCTTTCAGCCAAGGTCCAGAAGCGTGCATAATCTCGCCGATAAACAGCAATTCAGGAAATTCAGACTTCAGTTCCCGGCGTAAACGGGTCCAGAATCGCGGATCAACTTCATTGGCCACATCCAGGCGCCAGCCATCGATTCCCGCCTCACGTACCCAGTACTTGGCAACCTCGATCATATAATCCGCCACCGCAGGATGATCCATGTTCAGCTTGGGCATACTTGCTTCAGCCTTGCCGAAGGTCTCGTAATTTGGAGGAGATTGCGTGACCGGATAAGAGTTAAAGATGAACCAATCCTTATAGAGAGAGTCTTCCCCTTTTTCCATCACATCTTTGAAAGCAAAAAAGGTATCCCCCGAATGATTGAACACCGCATCGAGAATGACCCGGATTCCATGACGATGCGCATTGCTCACAAGATCCTTGAGCCCGTGTGCATCCCCGAATGCA
>NZ_JBLVOM010000110.1:0-331 GCF_053543775.1 Acinetobacter endophylla
GTACTGATTAATGACACCAATGGATCTACCACTTGGGGCAGCGGGATATTCGAACTTGTAGAAGCCTTTTATAAGTTTGGTCTGCGGCCTTATTTTGAACGGATTGAAGAATCAGCGCGTTTAAACTTGTTGGATCGTGCCGATTGGGATGACTATGAATTCGAGTTCAAAATCAAAGATCTGCTTCGTGCTTCATTTACCGCGCGTGTGGCCAATAACAAGACTTTAATTGAAAGCGGTCAAAAAACCATTAATGAAATCCGTCGTGAAGAGGGTGATTTACCGCTTGATTGGGGTGATCAGCCTTTAGTCGCCGCCAATTTAATCACCC
>NZ_JBLVOM010000110.1:351-887 GCF_053543775.1 Acinetobacter endophylla
CACCCTTGATCGTGTCGTGAAAGGGCAAACAGGGGGTAAAACCAATGAATCGTGAAGTATTGCGGCATGAATTGAAGACGCTTCAAGCTCGTAATCATCGAAATTTACCAAATGTGGAGATGCGTTTCGTACCTTTACAAGAGTTGGAAATTCGAGTGGAAGAGGGTCAGGACCCAAATGCACCATTTCGTTTTGAAGGCTATGCGGTCAAATGGGAAAGCATCAACTCACATGGTGAAAAATTCGAAAAAGGTGCATTCGCTGACTACATTAATGCAGTCAAAGTAGGTGCTCAACGTTGTCATATGTATTACAACCACGGCTGGAACTTTGTGTATATCAATCCAATCTTTGCAATGCGCATTGGTAAATGGCTTGAACTTACTGAAGATGACATTGGCCTGAAAGTGGTTGGTGAAATTACACCAGGCATGAGTCTTGCCAAAGACGTAGCTGCAATGATTGCGCATAAAACAGTCGATGGATTGTCTATTGCCTTTCGTCAGCCTGATCAGATGGATGTCGAACATTTCGAA
>NZ_JBLVOM010000111.1:0-442 GCF_053543775.1 Acinetobacter endophylla
AAACAAAAGGAATATTCGGTTTATAATTTTGAAAAATCTAAAGACTTTAAGCGTAATGTTTTATTAAACCGACAAAATGATTTTTGGGAATTGTTTGAAAAATATGTTTGAATAGATGTTTATGCCGTAATTTGATGTGCTTAGCTAACGTTAAAAATACACTTGTATGTCTCAAAAGTATCTTTCAGTAAATCACTTTTATTCATTTAACTCTCCTTTAAGAAATTTAATCTATAAAGCAACATCTTAAATCAAAGGATTCGCAAATACCTCTTTAGTTTTAATGATTCAAACGGATTAGATGGAACGGACTTTTAGGTCCAACTACAAGCGGAAATGGTTTGAATTTACTTTTTTCATTTTTCATAAAAAATAATGAGTTTAAAAAAGAAATATAGGATAGATAATAAATATTATTTCGAATCCTTTAGATAATAAGATT
>NZ_JBLVOM010000112.1:0-454 GCF_053543775.1 Acinetobacter endophylla
CGGGAAGGCAAAGGGAACAGCAAACGTAACCCTCACAGCGCTTGATGGCAGCGGGCTGACAGCAACAGCCAAAATCAATGTAGTGGAGCCTGGATTATTCATCAGCGGTCCTGGCCAAGTATTAGTTGGCGATGAAATTACTCTGTCTTCCAGATTGATGACCGCCGATTACGAGCAAATTACATCTTACGCGTGGAGTATTGTATCGGGAAGCGATAAAATCTCCATAAATCCTCCACCGAATGAAGCAACTATAAAGGTTACAGGTAAACTGGCCGGAAGCTCTACAGTCAAATTGACTGTCAACACGAATCAAGGAAATATCTATACGGCGACTGCGCCGATTCTGGTGAAGAGTAAGCTCACTGCTCTTAAATTGAATAATGCAAAAATATATGTAGGAAAAGAGAAGGTTCTAATACCTGAGTTCACCCCTAATGATGTCGCTAATAAA
>NZ_JBLVOM010000113.1:0-357 GCF_053543775.1 Acinetobacter endophylla
GATGACGCCAAGAAACAGGAGTATTTCAAAACCGGGCTGGACGCGTATAATGAAGTACTTGCAGGCGTAGAGCATCTCAAAACTCTGCCTCCAGAGCAGTTGCAAGGACGTCCGTTCTACGTCACTCCAACCATTGCTCTGAATGCAGGAAAAATACAACAGCTCTCAGGAGATACTGACGCGGCTGCAGCTACGCTGAAGCTTGGCTTTAATGAGAATTACGCCGATATTATAAACAGCGGAAACCTCTGGGAAATGGATTGGTACAACACACTCATTGGCCGCTCCTTTGATCTGGGTCAAGCAGCTTACACTCAACAGGACGTAGATAATAAACAAGTAAACTTTAATATCGGA
>NZ_JBLVOM010000114.1:0-301 GCF_053543775.1 Acinetobacter endophylla
AGAGCACGGATTGGATCGCAAAGGGGAAGGGGGAGGGAATATGAACGTCGATGTCCAAGATGAAGGCGATTCCGGCAGTGGACAAGCTGTAGCCTTTACCATCGGAGACCATGAAGAAGTGCATGTGCTGCATCCACAGCAAATTATTGCTTATCAAGGGCCTTCGTCCGGTCGGGCGGACAGGCTAATGGATGTAAAGGGCATGTACCGCAAGCGGAAATTAATCCGCTCGGATATGACAGGTCCCTGCCGCTTTGTAGCGGCCCTCCCCCCGGGGTACCGGGTCAAGACCTTCCAGTTG
>NZ_JBLVOM010000115.1:0-357 GCF_053543775.1 Acinetobacter endophylla
ATGAAGCATTTCCCCTACTACCAGAATGATATACAGGATACCTCCCTAAAGAGTAGTGGAAACTTTAAAAAATACTCATTGCCCGCCACAGTAGATACTCCCTCACCCACAACGCTCCCCCTATAAAAAAAGATCCCTCCACCCCTTTCAGGGGGTGAAAGAATCTTCTCTGCATGAACTCCATTCTTACCCTACAGGTTTTCTCCGGCAAGCCTTCATTTATTCTCCGGCAAGCTTACCCAGGAATTCTCCCGGGCGGTCCAGCTCATACAACCTGCGGTAACGAGGTTCGGTCGCCATCAGCTCGGCATGGGTGCCGCGCATTTCAATGACTCCATTCTCCATAAAAATAACCTC
>NZ_JBLVOM010000116.1:0-305 GCF_053543775.1 Acinetobacter endophylla
TCGGGCAATTTTTAAACTTGGAAAAGTTTCATAACCAATTTGCCCGTGATTTCTTTCTTGGTAATTGAGCCTAATAGCGTCTGTACAAAGTGACATATACGATAAAATTATTCCATGTTCATTTTTCATTAGAAAAGTCGTGTTGTAACCATCCGACTGCTCTTCTAAAGATTCATGTAATAAAAAATAGTTCATATCGATAGAATGTCGCTCTATCTTTTTCCTTTTTCTTCTTTCGATACTGATATATTCATTTGGATTCACACAATTAAAATTAGCCAGATTGTCCAAATCATTTTCGGACA
>NZ_JBLVOM010000117.1:0-541 GCF_053543775.1 Acinetobacter endophylla
TAACGGAGAAGCCGTAAGCAATAAATCAACCGTTTCCTCAACTTCCTGTTGAATATCGTTTGTAATGTTCTGAACAACGCCTATCGATTGTTTGGACTGATCCGAAAGGTTTCGTATCTCATCCGCGATGACCATAAATCCTTTCCCTGCTGCACCGGCTCTGACCGCTTCTATTGAAGCATTCAAGGACAGAATATTCGTCTGCTGAGTCATTGTTGTGAGCACATCCAGAATTTTTCGGATAGAGCTGGTGCTGTCTTTGAGCTTATCCACTTTACCTATCATGGATCTGGTTATTTCTTCAGTCGAATTCGTTTTTGTGATGAGATCACCCATATATTCGGTTCCCTCATTACTGATTTGATACACCCGATCGGCTGAGCCTTCCATCTTCGAATTGAAATCAATCACTTTATTCATATTCATCCCGATGTTCTCAGCGTAATTCATCCCGTTCTCCGCTTCCATCGAAAGCCCCATTGCCCCTTGGGCAATTTCCTCGACCGCTACAGCGACCTCTTTCGCCATCGTGGAAGTGTTC
>NZ_JBLVOM010000118.1:0-343 GCF_053543775.1 Acinetobacter endophylla
CACCGAAGAACAGTATAATTACTCCGGGAGTGGCTAGCTTCGATAAGAAGCTAAGTGAGCAAGCGGATGTGGTTACAGTGATGACGCTGAACGGGAATGCGCTCAGCGGGATAACGAACGGCTCGACACCGTTGGTGCTGGACACGGATTACACCGTAACGGGCAACACGGTGACGATCAAGAAGGAGTACCTTGCCGCGCAAGCGGAAGGCACGACGACACTGACGTTCAGCTTCAGCGCAGGTGCAACACAAACGCTGACGATTACGATCAGCGACACAACAGCAAAAAACAGCGTAATCTCGCCGACAAACGGCAGCTTCGATAAGAAGCTAAGCGAACA
>NZ_JBLVOM010000119.1:0-8380 GCF_053543775.1 Acinetobacter endophylla
AACTAGGGCGTGTCATCAATTAATGGAGATGATTGTTGATGCTAAGTAGATCGCTGATAAGAAGTTTTGAGCCAATTTATCATAGCGTGTGGCAATAGCACGATACTGCTTGAGCTTGGCAAAAAAGTTCTCGATCAGATGTCTTGCCTTGTAGAGATGTCGGTCATAATCACGCTGATCAATAGAATTACTTTTCGCTGGCATCACAATTTGACCCTTCGCCGCTAAAATTGGAGCAATGACCCGATCCCTGGAGTTGTAGGCTTTATCCATAAGCCAGGTCTGGCTCAACGATAAGTCCAGCAACACATCTGAACCGTTTAAGTCATGGGCCTGCCCATCAGTGAGATAAAATCCTGTTGGGTTGCCTAAAGCATCAGTACGGGCATGAATTTTGGTGCTTAAGCCACCTTTACTGCGTCCAATCGCCTGATTTTTTTTTCCCAGCGCTGTGTTGATGAGCACGTACAATGGTGGAGTCTAACATGGCGTATTCATTATCACTGTCATGTGACAGCACTTCAAAGACCCTCTGCCACACACCTGTTTTAGCCCAACGGCTAAAACGAGTATGCACGACTCTAAAATCACCAAAGCGTTCTGGTAAGTCTCGCCACGGGATACCTGAACGATACCGATACAATACTGCTTCAACAAATAGTCGGTTGTCTTTGGCCGTTACTCCAACAGTACCCATTCGTCCAGGTAACAGATCTTTAATCTGTTCCCATTGATCATCTCTTAAGGCATAGCGTTTAGTCATAAAAGTATAATGGGGACAAGGTGGTTTTCCTCAAGGTAATTGATGACACGCCCTAAATTTGGTACTTGCACTGCTGTTGCTGATTTTTGTCTTTGTGGCAGGTCCGAGTATTTATCTGTTACAGACGACTATTCAGAATGCCGGCCAGTATGTTTCAAATCTGTTCAGTATGACCTTTAATCTGTATGCCTATCAGCCAAGTGGCTGGATTGGGGGCTGGACCATCATGTACTGGGCCTGGTGGATTTCCTGGTCGCCATTTGTCGGGATGTTTATTGCCCGGGTCTCGGAAGGCCGCAGTATTCGTGAATTTATCGTGGGTGTATTGCTGATTCCGACTGGATTTACCCTGATCTGGATGGGCTTTATGGGCAATGCCGCACTGTACAGCATTATGCATGAAGCCAATACTGGCTTATTAGAGGCAGTTCAGCGTGATTCATCAGTGGCCCTATTTGAGTTTCTGAACAATCTGCCTTTCAGCTCAGTGACCAGCATCATTGCAACTTTACTGGTCATGCTGTTCTTTGTGACTTCTGCCGATTCAGGGGCATTGGTGACTGATTATCTGACAGCGAAAAGTGATAATTCACCGACTTGGCAGCGTCTGTTCTGGACCGTACTCATGGCTTTATTAGCCATCATCCTTTTGCTGGCCGGTGGCTTAGAGGCCTTGCAATCGGCCACGATTATGAGCGCTTTGCCATTTACATTTATTATGCTGCTGATGTGTTGGGGATTAATCAAAGCCCTACATCTGGATGTCACCAAAATGCATGCACTGCAAGCCGCACGGATTACCCCGCGTGCGATCCAGAATCCACGCAGCTGGCAACAGCGCTTAGGCCTGATCATGCATTATCCGCATACTCAGGAAGAGGTGCAGCAGTATATTCACAATACGGTGAATAAGGCATTTCTCAGCTTTCAAAGTGAATTGAAACGGCGCCGATTACATGTAGCGATTAGCCCGCTAGAAGACGGTATACAGCTCCGTGTTGATCATCAGGATGAAATTAATTTTATCTATCAGGTCAATGCCACTCAGACTTTAAGTCCAAGCTTTATGGCTGAACTGGAGAATGCGGGCGTAGATTCCTATCAGGCAGAAGTCTTTTTAAGAGAAGGTGGGCAGGGTTATGATGTGATGGAGTGGACGCAAGAAGATCTATTGCAGGATATCATTGATCAATATGAACGTCATTTGCACTTCTTAAGTCTGGTACGTACGCCTGAGTAAACAGAGTCATAAAACAATAAAAAAGGACGCAATATGCGTCCTTTTTTGATTCAGAATCTAATCAGAAATTAGAAACGGAATTTGGCATTTACACCAATCGTTTGTGTATCCAGTGCTTGGCCTTCAGCATTTGCATTTACATAAGATGCGCCAACTGCAACAGCAGGAGTGATGAAGTAGTTTACGTTCGCGCCCCAAGCTTTGTCTGGAGAACCAGCAAAGCTAGATTCCATATAAGATACACCAACGCTTAACTGTGGGTTAAGGAAAAGAGTTGTACCTAAGTTGTAGGCAGTATCTTCGCCATAAACTAGCCCACTTTCAAAACCAATTGACATGTTAGTGCCGTCAATCGCGCCTACATATTTAGTGCGGGCAGTGATTGCATCTTTCTTATCAGCAATGGTTTCTGATTCAAGAGCAGCTTTAGCAACACCGTTGTTGAACATGTTGAAAGCGTCATAGGAAGTTTGGTCTGCAACGCTTGTGTAACCTACAGCTACCAGGAAGTTAGGAGCAACTAGAGCACCCAGTTCTAATGCATAACGGTCGCCATTATCATCTGTTGGGTTACCAGCTTTGTTATCAGTGATGGTATGGCTATAAGAAGCGCTTGCATAAGCAGGAACAACTTTAGTTGGGATGTAAGCTTCACCTTTTACACCGAAAGTATGGTGCACAGTGCGGTCACCAAATTCTTGTCCGTCTTCGCCGTATGTATAAGAAGCAGAAACATTAGATGCTTGGTTTAAAAAAGCAGCTTCAGCTAAAGGACCTTTAGAAGCATCAACATTGTTGAAGTAGTAAGTACCTTGAACTGCACCAGTGAAGTCTTGTTCATTTGCAGTGTTGTCGATGAACTCTGATTGACCTTGAACTTCAAATTGATATGCTTGAGCACCGGTCATGGCTAATAATAAAGCAGTGGCTAAACCGAGTTTTTTCATGATATTTACCGTTTTGTTACAAGATGTGTACAACTTTTGAACATATTGTATTGTAACAATTTATTAAGTCAATCCAATTCGAAATCGCTATTTTTTTAAGCTAAATCATTGTATTAATTTTGTGTAAAATTCAAGTATTAGGCTCCGAAGCTATTTTATATAAAAACTCTTGTATAACAAAAATCTAGACTTTAAATATAGAATCGGGACTAAAGATTAAGGAGAAATTATGTTGTTATTTTAATCAATTAATACGATTAATTGTAATATATTTATCTATTAAAACAATTAATAATAGGTGAGCTAATTCATAAATGTGTCAAGAAGTGCAAGGTGTCTGGCGCCTCATGTCTTGATTGGATTGCTTGATTTTAAAGCATCATCAGCTTGGGTCTTAGAGTAGATGTCTGTTTTTTGAGCTAAATGGGCATGTTTTATAATCTTGACTGAAGCAATCGGCTTTACATTTTCAGGGGAATTTTACATAATATGAAAATCAAGTTAGAGTTCACATTTTCATAGTGATTTAGCCTGATTCTCCACAATTTTTTGTTTTATCGCCCAGCTTTCCCCAAGGTTGGGCTTTTTTTTGTCCCGCATTTTTTAATTCAGATCATTCTGTTTCTGAAAAAACCTTCAACTCAAAACAAGATGAGAAAAATAAATATTAGAATAATTTTAAGCACCAAAATAGTGCATATTGAAAAGTAAAAATAGAGGTCTAAAATTCAATAGCTAAAAAAAAGCCCGATTTTCATAGAAAATCGGGCTTTTTTCGCCAAAATTTGCGGGTAAACTAAAATATCTGCTGAGGAATAATTTAACTCGCCCTAATGCGGTGCATTATGCACCTATTTGTTGCAGGTGTAAATAGTGCAGAAAGCAAGTTTTTATATTTTTTAGCTGCTTAAATTCCCTTGCTTTTGTAAGACTTTATAGGGAATTGTGGTTATGAAACCCTGCATTAAAGTTTCAAATGAACTAACTTAAGTATCTGAAAATAATAGATGATAAAAATTCATTAAAAACATAAGTGAAGTAAGACTAAAGGCTTTAAGACCATCCTGTTTTATTTGTATAATAATCAATCTATTTAGCTTTGCTTGTCATATTGGGGCGTAATACAACAGCATGAATACCTTACGCTCTGAGTGGATCAGTAAACGTTTGTACTGGTCGATGTCGATTATTATTTTATGTTTGCTTTGCATCTGTATTCCCTTAATTGTGAGTAGTAGTCAAAGTTATTTAAAATCCAGACAAACCTATCAACAATTGAATGCCTTGCAGCAGGTCGCTGATCTGGCAAATAAAATTTCGCGTGAGCGTGCGCCTGCCAATAAAGCCATGTCCAGTTCGGTGCAGGAATTTTCCCAGCATCAACAAGAGTTAGTCAGCTATCGACAGCAGGTTGATCGGCAGTTAGCTCACACGGCTGATGTCTTGACGGAGGTCGGTTTTAACAACCTGAATCAGCAACTTTCACAGCTTGAAAATAGTTTGAAAAAAGGGCGTGCACAGGTTGATGCCTATACCCGGATGCCACGTCAGCAACGTAGTGCGCAAGAACTTGATCAGGCGATTTTGGCCATGTTTGCTGCCTGGGAAAGTTGCCGCGAACTTTTACGTGACGTGGCAGTAGCTTCAGATAGCTCATCGACCCCTCTGAATAACTATATTAGCCAGATTCTATTTTTATCTGATTTACGTGATCAGGCCGGTCGTGTGGCCTCGTCTATCATGGCGCATGTGACTTTTGAAGCTCCGCTTCCCACTGAAAATATTACCCGCTCTTTACAGACCCAACATCAGGTGCGTTATTTGTGGGCCTTGATTGATACCATTCAACCTGTTAAAGATAAGACTGAGGAATTCATCCGTTTACATCGGCGGGTAGAAACCGAGTTTATTCAGCAAGGCTTACCGATTGTGAGTGAGCTGATCAGTGACAGTCTGGAGCAACGTGACTACCGTTTGAGCGGAACAGAGCTGACTGAAGCGATCGTAGATAAATTTGCGACTGTGGTAGACCTGCAAACTTACCTGCTGCAATATAGCAGAGATGCCGCTATTCAAGAGATGAACAGCAATATGCAGCGTTTGATCTGGAGCGTGTTGGTATCGCTGATTTCATTGCTGACCGCGATTTCAACCATGATTTTTGCACGTAAACAGGTTTTTCTGCCGCTAATTCAGGCACGCCGCATGTTGTTGAGTTTGTCTAAAAACTCGGGTCGTCAGAAAATTGATATGCGGCTGCGTGAAGTGAATCATTCTGATTCTTTATTCGCTGCCATTCAGAAATTGCAACAGATGTTGCAAGAACGTGATGCGCTAGAGTTCCGTTTAAAGAATATTGCCCATTCCGATTCTTTGACCGGATTATCCAACCGTTTCGCGCTAGAAGAATATATTCGTTTTATGGAAAATCAGCCGGGTCAATTGAGCCAAACCTGTTTGATGATTATTGATATTGATCATTTTAAACAGGTGAATGATCAATATGGGCATATTATTGGCGATCAGGTGATTCAGCTGGTGGCCGAGCGTTTAAAGGCCAATGTCCGTGCTACAGATTTGCTGGTACGTTATGGGGGCGATGAATTTCTGGTGCTGATTGAAAATATCCAGATGCAGCAGGCATTGATTGTGGCCGATAACATTCGGGCTGAAGTGGCTGAGCGTCATATTGTGACTGCAGCAGGAGACGAGATTCAGATTTCGGTCAGTATTGGGGTTGCCATTGGTGCCGTGTCCTGGATGGCTTTATTGTCAAATGCAGATGATGCTTTGTTTGCAGCAAAGGCCAAAGGACGTAATGCGGTGGCAGAGGTTTAGTTCAAAAGACTGTTTTCTCTACTTTTGAACTTCACAAAAGTAGCAAAATGCATTTGTTCGACTGATGCTAAGTCCCTTTAGCACAGTCGAACGGGCGACATCCATGTCGCCAGTCATGTGATCTAATTTGGATGATCTCTGGTTTTGTCGATCAGATAGTTAATAAAATTTGTGCAGGCAACAAGCATAAATTTTGCATCGATATAAGAAAGATTTGATTCGTCTAACATTGCATGGCGAATACCATCTGCATCGGATGTATAACCATATAAAGATTTAATACTGGCTTTTAATGCAGGATTTATTGGATATTGTTTTTCAATTTGACCAATTGCATCACCTAAAGTTACTTTGTCCTTCTTTAATATTTTTTGACACATACCTTCTAATGCCGAAACAGATTCTTTAATCGAATTTCGATAGTCAGGCTTTTGACGATCTGACATCAGTTTTAAAGCTTGATTTAAATGTTGTTGAACACCTAAATATTGATTTGTATTTTCTAAAGCAGTTTCGATGGATTGAATTTCTTGTTCGGAAGTTATTGGAATGATTTCGTCATTTATAATTCGGTAAGCACTATTTTCACGCTCTAGCATATTGTTGATATTAGTTATAAATGAATCTTTATTACTTATGTCAACGGCATTCTAAAATTGACCCCTTTTACCTTACAAATGGCAAAGTAAAATTGACCCCTTTGATCTCGTATTAAGTTTCAACCTGCGGCTGAATCCCAATTCTTTTTTTATCCTTCAAACGATAACTCTCACCCGATATCTGTACCACATGACAGTGATGTAATAGCCGATCTAACATCGCAGCGGTCAACGTGACATCATCCGCAAATGACTTAGACCATTGGCTAAAGGGTAAGTTACTCGTCAATATCGTACTGCCTTTTTCATAACGCTTGGCAATCACGTTAAAGAACAGATTCGCTTCTTCACGTCCAAATGGTAAATAACCAATTTCATCGATAATCAGTAACTTTGGTCCCAGTACCGCACGCTGCATATAGGTTTTCAATTTACCTTGCTGATAGGCTGTACTCAGTTGCAGCATTAAATCCGCTGCGGTAATGAACTTGATCTTAATGTTGTTCATGATGGCCTTATAGCCTAATGCCATAGATAAGTGCGTTTTTCCTACTCCGCTAGCCCCCAGAAACACCACATTTTCTGCTCTAGCAATAAAGCTCAGATTGAACAGTTCAATCACCTGTGATTTAGGGGCCCCTAGGGCATAATTAAAATCATAGTCTTCCAGGGTTTTGACTTGAGGCAGGCCTGAGAGTTTCATCAGTACCTGCTGACTGCGCTGTTGCCTGGCAGCATATTCATGCGTCAAGATCGCTTCAACAAAGTCGGCATAACTTCCATCCTGACCTAATGTTTGTTGTGCATGATGTGACCATTGTGATGCGATGGCAGGCAGATTGAGCTTTTGGCAAAGCTGCTCTATACGGTCGTATTGCAGATTCATCAGGAAACTCCCAGCAACTGGTCATATACCGATAAGGGATGCTGCAAACTCTCGTAGGGCATGACATGCTGTGCTGCTGCAACAGGTACAGTGCTGGAACCTGTATCTGATTGCGGTAATGGCGTAAATTTTTGCTGCTCTTGTTGCAGTCGAACAGCCGGTTTTTCTTGCGTGGTGGCATGAAACCGCTGATTGGCGGTTTCATGCAGCCACCGGCCAATGTGGGCATTGGCGACATCAACATCTAACAGTAAACCCGAAGTCTTCAGGCTTGCTTTCAATGGCACAATAAAGCTTGATTTGAGGTATCCATTAAAGCGTTCAACTTTGCCTTTGGTCTGTGCACGGTAGGGCTTACATACGCGAGGACGAAAGCTGTATTTCTTGGCGCAGTCGAGCAGTTTGGGGTTCCATTTATGCTGCCCCTCCTGATAGGCATCCCGTTCAATCATGATCGTTTTAGCGTTATCAAACAGGATTTCTTGAGGTACTCCTGCAAAAAACTGAAATGCATTTTCTAGACCATCGATCCATGCATCGGTACGTTCATGATCATAAAATTTCACGAAAGTCGCTCTGGAATACCCTAATGTTGCGACAAACGCTTTCAAAGTCGTGTTGTTGCGTCGAATCGTGGTGAAATCCACCTGCATTTGTTGGCCAGGTTGGGTTTCAAAACGAATGATCGGTTCCGGTTTAGCAACTGGTTTTAATGTTGCAAGATATTCCCTCAAGATCCTGATCTTTCCTGGATATCCCAACCCTAAAATTTCCTGGTAGAGCACAACAGCAGGAATCCATTCAGGATGAGCTGCGTTTACACGTTGGAGTAAATAGGGTTTATATGGGTCAAGGATACTTATTCTAGGCTGTATACGCTGATACTGAGGTGTGGTGTTTTGCCGTAAATATTTACGTACGGTATTTCTGGACACCCCCAGTTCACGAGTAATAGCTTTAATAGATTTACCTTGCTGATGAAGTATTTGGATTGTCACTGCTTGCTCCAAAGTTAACATGTTGAGCAGTCCAAAATGACCGCTATATTAACCAAGGGGGTCAGTTTTTAAATGCCATTAGGGGGTCATTTTTACACTGCCGCTAACA
>NZ_JBLVOM010000120.1:0-8227 GCF_053543775.1 Acinetobacter endophylla
GGTGATGTTCATGCGGTTGATGCAATAAGATTAAAACGAGTTAATGTCATGGGGTGTTTGCTTTCAACGGGGAAACTGGTGACAAGTTGTTTACAAGAGTCAGTTACAAGCACTTGGTTTTATGCCTATTTAACTGGAATAGCTCAACAAGTAAAACAGACTTATAACCTTCCATTGGTTCTTATTGTTGATAATGCCTCGATTCATAGAAGTAAAAAGATGGCTGATTACAGAGAGCTACTTAAAAGTAACTTTTCGACGAATTTGTATTTTATTCCAGCTTATAGCCCTGAGTTAAATCGAATCGAGATGGTATGGAAGCAGATGAAATATTATTGGCGAGATTTTCAAGTCATGACAGCTGATAAAATAGAGCAATGGGTGGAGAGAGTATCAAACCAATTCGGAAAAGAATACATGTTTACTTTTTAATGACAGCTTAATATTATAATAATTAGCATAAAAGATATCTATTTAAGAATAATAGATATCTTTTATAATTAAAAAAATAATCATCTGTTTAATTAATATTTATATAATAAGAACATTTAAAAAAATGATTCAAATCATAAATTATTTTAACTAGATCAAAGCCAATTAAGGGACAGCATTAACATTAGATCTCTTTCATAAATCAAAAAACGATCTTCTTTTTGGTTAATATTTGCACTCCGGATTTCTTAGCATTCGTGCATAATCTGCGGATGAAATACATCGATTCAAACAAGCTTTCTGATCCTCAGTTCAAGCGATATACAGGCATCTCATGGTCAACTTTCTATTTGATGGTTGAGCAATTGCAGAAGCATGTCTCTGCCAAAGGCAGACCGCCCAAGTTAAGCCTGGAGGATCAGGTTCTGCTCTGTCTGAGCTATTGGCGGGAATACCGAACCTTATTTCACGTTGCGACGAGTTACGGGGTTTCAGAGCCCACAGCGTCAAGAATTGTCCGTCATGTTGAAGACTGCCTGATTCGGTCCAATCTGTTTAATTTACCCAAAGATTTACCCGAGGGCGAAGGCATCGACTGGAATGTTGTGATCGTGGATGCCACGGAAATTCCAATCCAAAGGCCTAAAAAAACAGAAGAAAAGCTATAGCGGCAAGAAAAAGACCCATACCTTTAAAGTACAGGCCATGATTCACTACAAAACTCAGCAAATTCTGAGTTTATGTACCAGTCGCGGTGCAGTGCATGATTTCGAGTTGTTCAAACGCAATTTAAACCAGATTCCTTTTGGGGCTTTTATCCTTGCAGATAAAGGCTATCAGGGGATTTATGTGTTGTATCCGAATAGCCTGTTGCCATTAAAAGCCAAAAGACACTGTAAATTGGATCCTGAATTGAAAATCTATAATCAGGAAATTAATAAAAGAAGAATCGGAATTGAGCATGTATTTGGCAGCCTAAAAACCTTCAAAATCCTTGCTGAGCGTTATCGAAATAGAGGTAAAAGGCTTGGTTTGAGATTCAATTTAATCGCTGGAATCTACAACTTGGAACTGAGCAAAAAATGATTTATGAAAGAGGTCTATTTAATGCAGCAAAAGGAGGATTGTATCAAAATGAAGAATTTAACGCTTTTAATAAGCTTAGTTACTAGTCTAGTCCTATCAGGATGCTCATCTATGATGAAAAATAGTATTAGTTTCGCTATACATTATGATTCAGGAAAATTTGTTTATAAAAACAATTGGCCATTGTGTGATAATTTTTATGATAGCGATGGAAATATGCCTGTAAAAAGAAAAGCCAAATATTTAACTACAGATAGCTCTTGTAAAGTATCTCCTGATGGTTATGTCCCTGAACAAATTATTATTAAATATGCCCCTTGGTTGACTTATGAAGAGCAAATAAAAAAAGGATATGGTGTTCCTGAAGAACTACGTTATGCTCAAGGAGAAGAGGCAGCAAAAAAAAGACTCGCTATAATGGCAGCGAAACAGGAAGGTGTAGCAAAAATTCCAGCCACAGAATGGAAACGTATTATATTAACTCCCCCTCAAGAAGTAGAAAAGTATAAGTATCAAGTTCCTGAAGGTAAAGGTAACCGCAGTCGAGGCAAAGACATTCATTACCTCATTTCCCTGAATGCCGATGGTAGCTACGACATAAAAACCAAATTGTATTGGGTCTCAAAATATCAAGAATTCTGGAATTGAATTTCAATTGTAAGCCTATGATAAAGCCCGCTTGATTTCAGGTAGACTTCTGCTTATATAGCTATCTGTAAACAACTCAAGCTCATATTGTTCTCAATTTCCGATAATCAATCCAGTTACAATGAAACCCGACGGGTACACGTATTGGTAAATGAATGGTTGTAATCGGCCCTTCAGCCATATGCTGTGCATCCAGAATCACTACCCTAGATGGACTATCATCTAAAGCATGAACATACGACATCAGCCAGCCATCATTTTCAGCTTGAGCCCCTTCCCGTGCGACGAATATCACCTCTCCTGTCACCCAGTTTTCTCCAAAAGAATAGCTTTCTGAATTGCCAGTTTCCACATCATGGCTCAAAAGAGTATTGCTGCTGACACGAGAAGGATCATCAAACTCGCCAAAGGAAATAGTGTAGACATAACGATAAGACCGCCCCGTATAAGCTTCATTAATCCGTGGGAATTCCTGTTTCATCTCGGATAATACTGTCCGAGTCACTTTTCCAATGCCGTGTTCAAAAATGAACCGCTCCAGCCGAATATCCTGATCTTCAATCGGTCCCTGAATCGAACTGACCAATGCTTTGGAGTGCACCACCGCATCCATAACCACATCACCAGAATCCAGCTCATAAGCATTCACGGTATGAAAAATAAAACAGGGATCAATCTCATACCAGCGAATATCAATTGCCTTACCGCCAAAAGGCATTATACCAATGCGTGCCTGCCGTTTTAGATTCCATTGATATGGCAACATTGAACCCTTTAAAGCACTGCGTACAGAAAAGTTCACATTCAGATCCAGAATCAGCACCTGAGATTTGGTAATGGCACAATCATGAATCATCGGACCATGTTTCACTGGAATGTCGACATGATGTTTCAACTTACCTTTTGAATCTATCTGCAAATAAAAAACTTTGTTCTGACTTAAAGCATCATAACAAATCGCATGAATATCGCCCGTTTCAGGATCAATATGCGGATGGGCAGTAAATGGAAAATCCTGATCATCTTCAAATAAATGATGTCGTTTTGACTCCAGTGCAGCATTCAACTCAACTGGATATGCACCCGCTTCTACCAGTGCCCAGATTTTTCCGGCAAAGTGGATGACATTGGTATTGACTGCATCCGCGATACCTCGCGTTTTACCGGGAATTTGTGGTCGATGAAGTTTTTTCTGCACACTGGCAAAACCGATATAACTGCTTTTATACCAATGTGCCTCACCACCCTTCAGTCTGAGCGCATGCAACATGCCATCGCCCGTAAACCAGTGATAGTTGCGTGGGTTTTTGACTGTAATAGGATTTGGACCAATCCGCATTAATGCACCATCCAGTTCTGCAGGAATCTGCCCTTCAACCTTTAAATCTGTGGAAAAGTGTTCCTTCCGCTCTGGTGCAAATATACCTTCCAGATAGGGATTATCTGGCGAATATGGAATGCGCTGATGCAGGATTTCTGTACCGTACTGGATAGATTTACTGAGGGTATTCTTAAGCGCACTGCTCAGCGGTTTTGGCCACGGCATTGTTATTTTCCTTATTATATTTTTTCTTTGGATTATTCTGGAAGAAATGATAATAACAAAAGCAGGTCGGCTGGTTTCTGAATCTAGATTAACGGCGCGCTAAGTTAAACGCGCCGCAGCAGAGTATCAATTTTAGACTTTGATATCCAGAAGCTGAATAAACTCAAAAGCTGGCTCTTCATAAGGATGACTTTCTTTCAGCACCTTGGCCACATCGACTGCCTTTTCATCAGGCACCAGAATTTCTACCCGCCATTCTTCCACCTGTTCCAATTTTCCCACTTCACCAATATGAGGATCTGCACCTTCTTGCGGTTTAAACTGCCCAGTTCCTAAAACTTGCCAGGCGCAGTCCGTATACTCACCAATACCACCCGCTCCTGCTGCAAATATCGCATTCTTAGTGTCTTCCAGATTTTCATCCGGCACGTAATAAATCAGCTTTAACATATATTCCTTCCTGAAATTCAGTTACTTGTCGTATTGTTAAGCGCTTGGGTAATCATCTTCAATGCAGGATTTTGGGAATTCTTGTTAAATGTTGCATACAAGCCCAGTTTTGGCAGTGCCTGATCAGTCTGGACAATTTTTACATGCTCATTCAAAAAACGCAGTAAATATTCGGGCGCAAAACTAAAGCCCATTCCCATATTGGTCAGATTGATGTGTTGCAAGACATTGGTCACCCACAACAGCTGTTCATGTTCGAGTTGATCAATGCAGAGCAGTTTATCCAGCTTCTCATAAAATACGGGCGAAGCATTCTGCTCGCACATAATCATATTGTGATTTTTCAGTTCCTGTAATTTCAGGATTCGATCTGTAGAATGTAAGTGCTGAGCGGCTATCAGATAAATTTGCTCGGTTAATAAATGAATATTCTCAAAATCTGGATGGTCCAGATGAAAGCGGGTAATACATAAATCCAGTTCAGCATTTTTTAGCCGCTGAATCTGTTCCATACAGGTCAGGCTATGCAGATGGATTTTTAAGTCCGGCATGGTTTTTTTAAGCTGGGCCAGAATCTGTGGCATCACTTTTATTTCTGCGACATTCAGGAAGCCAATGTGAATCTGGTTATTTTTCTGCTGCGCAACCTGACGCGCTGCTGCTACTGCCAGTTTAGCATTTTCCAGTGCTTTTTCGGCATAGATCTGAAAAGCCTGCCCTTCATCGGTGAGTTTGACCTTTCTGGATGAACGATCAAACAGCATGACGCCTACTTCCTGCTCCAGATCCTTAATTTACTGGCTTAATGACGGCTGAGCGGTAAACAGTTTTTCGGCAGCCTTGGTAAAACTTTGTTGCTGCGCCACAGTAATAAAATAGCGTAAATGTCGAAGTTCCATAGCCTGCCCGGTTTCTGATCAGGTCAGCATCTTAAGATTATGACCCACGTATTGCAAATAAGAATAGGTCGATAGTTTATATGAATATCGCTATATCAACAGATCCTGTTTTACTAGACTGCCTGATTATATAGATAGCTTGTTCTTCACCTATACACATGGAGTCTTGTATGACACAACACTATGACACTGATGTTCTGATCATTGGTACCGGTCCTGCAGGTTCAACATTAGGTTTGGCTTTGGCGAATTATGGTATCAAGGTACAACTGTTTACCCAGTTTAGCTGGCTGGCCAATAGTCCGCGTGCCCATATTACCAATCAGCGTGCCATGGAAGTATTACGTGATTTAGGTATTGAAGAACAGGTTAAAGAGATTGCAACACCATGGGAACAGATGGGTGAAAGCCTGATTACCACCAGTCTGGTCGGCGAAGAAATCGCCCGTTTAAGTGCATGGGGTACCGGTGATGAACGTCATGGTGACTATATCCAAGGCAGTCCATGTCCATTAGTCGATCTGATTCAGCCAAAAATGGAAGCTTTACTGGTGAAAAATGCCGGTGAACGTGGTGCAATTTATAACTTCAATACTGAATAACTGTCACATGTGCAGGACGAAGATGGCGTGACTGCTACTTTCCTGAACCGCATTACCAATACTGAATTTAGCTTAAGAGCAAAATATCTGGTGGGTATGGATGGTGCTAAATCTCGTGTATTGGAACAGCTCGGCTTGCCACTGGAAGGCGTGATGGCACGTGCCGGTACCGTCTATGTGACCTTTAAAGCTGATCTTTCTCAATACGTTCAACATCGTCCTGCGATTCTGCAATGGATCGTGAATCCTGAAGCTAGCTTTGGCGACCTCGGCATGGGATTGTTACGTGCCATTACGCCATGGCATGAATGGATTATGGGTTGGGGCTTTGACATTTCCAAAGGCGAACCACAAGTGACTGAAGAACAGGTACGTGCCCGCCTGAATGCCTTTGTCGGTGCGAAAGTTGAAGGAGTCGAAATCCAGAAATTGTCGTACTGGTATGTGAACCAGACCTGGGCAACTGAATATTCTAAAGGTCGCGTATTCTGCGGTGGTGATGCGGTACACCGTCATCCACCATCGAGTGGCCTAGGTTCAAATACCTGCATGCAGGATGCCTTTAACCTAGGCTGGAAACTAGCATACGCGGTAAAAGGCTGGGCTGCATGTTAGCGGCAGTGTAAAAATGACCCCCTAATGGCATTTAAAAACTGACCCCCTTGGTTAATATAGCGGTCATTTTGGACTGCTCAACATGTTAACTTTGGAGCAAGCAGTGACAATCCAAATACTTCATCAGCAAGGTAAATCTATTAAAGCTATTACTCGTGAACTGGGGGTGTCCAGAAATACCGTACGTAAATATTTACGGCAAAACACCACACCTCAGTATCAGCGTATACAGCCTAGAATAAGTATCCTTGACCCATATAAACCCTATTTACTCCAACGTGTAAACGCAGCTCATCCTGAATGGATTCCTGCTGTTGTGCTCTACCAGGAAATTTTAGGGTTGGGATATCCAGGAAAGATCAGGATCTTGAGGGAATATCTTGCAACATTAAAACCAGTTGCTAAACCGGAACCGATCATTCGTTTTGAAACCCAACCTGGCCAACAAATGCAGGTGGATTTCACCACGATTCGACGCAACAACACGACTTTGAAAGCGTTTGTCGCAACATTAGGGTATTCCAGAGCGACTTTCGTGAAATTTTATGATCATGAACGTACCGATGCATGGATCGATGGTCTAGAAAATGCATTTCAGTTTTTTGCAGGAGTACCTCAAGAAATCCTGTTTGATAACGCTAAAACGATCATGATTGAACGGGATGCCTATCAGGAGGGGCAGCATAAATGGAACCCCAAACTGCTCGACTGCGCCAAGAAATACAGCTTTCGTCCTCGCGTATGTAAGCCCTACCGTGCACAGACCAAAGGCAAAGTTGAACGCTTTAATGGATACCTCAAATCAAGCTTTATTGTGCCATTGAAAGCAAGCCTGAAGACTTCGGGTTTACTGTTAGATGTTGATGTCGCCAATGCCCACATTGGCCGGTGGCTGCATGAAACCGCCAATCAGCGGTTTCATGCCACCACGCAAGAAAAACCGGCTGTTCGACTGCAACAAGAGCAGCAAAAATTTACGCCATTACCGCAATCAGATACAGGTTCCAGCACTGTACCTGTTGCAGCAGCACAGCATGTCATGCCCTACGAGAGTTTGCAGCATCCCTTATCGGTATATGACCAGTTGCTGGGAGTTTCCTGATGAATCTGCAATACGACCGTATAGAGCAGCTTTGCCAAAAGCTCAATCTGCCTGCCATCGCATCACAATGGTCACATCATGCACAACAAACATTAGGTCAGGATGGAAGTTATGCCGACTTTGTTGAAGCGATCTTGACGCATGAATATGCTGCCAGGCAACAGCGCAGTCAGCAGGTACTGATGAAACTCTCAGGCCTGCCTCAAGTCAAAACCCTGGAAGACTATGATTTTAATTATGCCCTAGGGGCCCCTAAATCACAGGTGATTGAACTGTTCAATCTGAGCTTTATTGCTAGAGCAGAAAATGTGGTGTTTCTGGGGGCTAGCGGAGTAGGAAAAACGCACTTATCTATGGCATTAGGCTATAAGGCCATCATGAACAACATTAAGATCAAGTTCATTACCGCAGCGGATTTAATGCTGCAACTGAGTACAGCCTATCAGCAAGGTAAATTGAAAACCTATATGCAGCGTGCGGTACTGGGACCAAAGTTACTGATTATCGATGAAATTGGTTATTTACCATTTGGACGTGAAGAAGCGAATCTGTTCTTTAACGTGATTGCCAAGCGTTATGAAAAAGGCAGTACGATATTGACGAGTAACTTACCCTTTAGCCAATGGTCTAAGTCATTTGCGGATGATGTCACGTTGACCGCTGCGATGTTAGATCGGCTATTACATCACTGTCATGTGGTACAGATATCGGGTGAGAGTTATCGTTTGAAGGATAAAAAAAGAATTGGGATTCAGCCGCAGGTTGAAACTTAATACGAGATCAAAGGGGTCAATTTTACTTTGCCATTTGTAAGGTAAAAGGGGTCAATTTTAGAATGCCGTTGACA
>NZ_JBLVOM010000121.1:0-3518 GCF_053543775.1 Acinetobacter endophylla
CAAATTCTTTAGGCAAATCACGCCATGGGCAGCCTGTTCTTATTCTATAAAGTATTGCTTCGACAAAATTTCTCAAATTAGATTTGGAATAGATATCAAAATTTCGGAAAATAGAAAGTAACTTAGACCAGTGTTGATCATTCAGCATTGTACGAGGCATAGCGAGAAGTAAATTTGGTTTGGCGATTAAATTTTACTTTCTCGCTATTTTTTTGAACAGAAAATGTCAACAGACCCTAATAATCAAATAAAAATTTAGAGAAATATTTTGCAACATAAGACTAAAGAATAAGGCGAATTATTCAGATTTTTTTAGCAAAAGACCGCTTTAAAGCAAAAATTCTAAAGTCTATGTAACAAATTTTTGCGAAAATACCGTTTTTTATAATTAAGTATTTGAAAAATATAAAATTTGGGAAATGCTATTTGTGCAGCGTACAATGCTGCTATTACAAAAGTAACTCATCGATATCTATTGATGAATAAAAATAGAGATAAACGAGGGCAGGCAAGCTTATGAACAACAACTACCGTAAACCGCTGCAATCCACCACCCAGCTGGAATATTATGACGTGCGACAGGCCGTAGAAGATATTCAGCCAGGCGCATATGCCAAACTTCCTTATACTTCCAAAGTCCTGGCAGAGCAGTTGGTGCGTCGTTGTGATCCTGCCATTCTGGAACAGTCTTTACGCCAGCTGATTGAGCGTAAACAGGAACATGATTTTCCCTGGTATCCGGCACGTGTGGTGTGTCATGACATCTTGGGGCAAACGGCACTGGTTGACCTTGCCGGTTTACGTGATGCGATTGCCGATCAGGGCGGCGATCCATCGAAAGTCAATCCGGTGGTACCAACCCAGCTCATTGTCGATCATTCACTAGCGGTTGAGTTTGGTGGTTTTGATCCAGATGCCTTTGAGAAAAACCGTGCTATTGAAGACCGTCGTAACGAAGACCGTTTCCATTTTATTGAATGGACCAAAACTGCCTTTGAAAATGTTGATGTGATTCCTGCCGGTAATGGCATCATGCACCAGATCAACCTGGAGAAAATGTCTCCGGTGATTCAGAACCGTGATGGTCTGGCATTCCCGGATACCTGTGTTGGTACAGATTCGCATACGCCTCATACAGATGCATTGGGCGTGATCTCGATTGGTGTTGGCGGCTTGGAAGCCGAAAACGTGATGCTGGGCCGTGCATCGTGGATGCGTCTGCCGGACATTATTGGTGTGGAGTTGGTTGGTCAGCGCAAGCCAGGCATTACCGCGACAGACATCGTCTTGGCATTAACTGAATTCCTGCGTAAAGAGCGTGTGGTTGGCGCATATTTAGAATTCTTTGGTGAAGGTGCTGACAGCATGTCGGTGGGTGATCGTGCCACGATTTCCAACATGACCCCGGAATATGGCGCAACGGCTGCGATGTTCTATATCGACCAGAACACCATTGATTATCTGACTTTGACCGGCCGTGAACCTGAGCAAGTCAAACTGGTGGAAACTTATGCCAAAGAAATTGGTCTTTGGGCATCGGATATGACTCAAGCGGAATATCCGCGTGTGCTGCGTTTCGATCTATCGACTGTGACACGTAACATCGCTGGCCCATCGAATCCACATGCACGTGTATCAACCTCTGACCTGAAAGAAAAAGGTATTGCCGGTAATTTAGAAGCAGCTCGCGCGCAAGAAGCGGAAGGTTTGATGCCAGATGGCGCGGTGATTATCGCGGCGATTACCTCTTGTACTAATACCTCTAACCCACGTAATACGGTGGCGGCAGGTTTACTGGCACGTAAGGCCAATGAATTGGGCTTGGTCCGTAAGCCTTGGGTGAAATCTTCTTTTGCACCGGGTTCTAAAGCGGCTGCTTTGTATTTGGAAGAAGCAGGCGTACTTAAAGATTTAGAAAAATTGGGCTTTGGTATCGTGGCCTATGCATGCACGACTTGTAACGGCATGTCGGGTGCGCTTGATCCAAAGATTCAGCAAGAAATCATCGACCGTGACCTGTATGCAACAGCGGTGCTTTCGGGCAACCGTAACTTCGATGGGCGTATTCATCCATATGCGAAACAGGCGTTCTTGGCATCTCCGCCATTAGTGGTAGCTTATGCGATTGCCGGTACGATTCGTTTTGACATCGAAAAAGATGCACTTGGGACTGATAAAGATGGCAACCCGATTTATCTGAAAGATATTTGGCCATCGGATGAAGAAATTGATGCGCTGGTAAAAGTTGCTGTAAAACCAGAACAATTCAAAAAAATCTACATTCCAATGTTCGACTTGGGCGTGAATGAAAAGGCAGCAAGTCCGCTGTATGACTGGCGTCCGCAAAGTACCTATATCCGCCGTCCGCCGTATTGGGAAGGTGCTTTGGCTGCACCGCGTACCTTGTCGAATATGCGTCCACTGGCGATCTTGGGCGATAACATCACCACTGATCATTTATCACCATCGAATGCCATTGTTTTAGACAGTGCTTCAGGTGAATACCTGAAAAAAATGGGTGTGCCTGAGGAAGACTTTAACTCTTATGCAACGCATCGCGGTGATCACCTCACGACGCAACGTGCGACTTTTGCCAACCCGAAACTGTTTAATGAGATGGTGGTGCGTTCTGACGGCACGATCAAGCAGGGTTCGAAAGCACGTGTAGAGCCGGAAGGCGAAGTGATGCGTATGTGGGAAGCGATTGAAATCTACATGAATCGCAAACAGCCGTTGATCATTATTGCCGGTAGGGATTATGGTCAGGGTTCTAGCCGTGACTGGGCTGCTAAAGGTGTGCGTCTGGCAGGTGTAGAAGCAATTGTAGCGGAAGGTTTTGAGCGTATTCACCGTACCAATTTGGTCGGTATGGGTGTCTTGCCGCTTGAGTTTAAGCCGGGTACAGACCGTAAGACTTTGGGTCTTGATGGTACTGAGCTGTATAGCGTGATTGGTAATATCGCACCACGTTCGACGTTGACTTTGGTGGTTGAGCGTTCAACCGATGATGGTAAGAACCAGATTATTGAAGTGCCTGTGACTTGCCGTTTGGATACTGAAGAAGAAGTACATGTGTATGAAGCGGGTGGGGTATTACAGCGCTTTGCACAGGATTTCTTGGAAGGGAATGTGGCTTGATGATTTCAATTGGTCTTATTTGATTTTAATATATAAAAAACCTACATTTATGTAGGTTTTTTATTTGTGAAATTTTATGTACGTTCAACCAGAAATACAGAATAGATTAGATATCTTGTTTAAAGATTTTACGGCAGAGTAAAACTTGAAGTGCGACATAAACCACCTAATTAATTTAAAGGGTTTATGGAGTATATAAAATTGTCATACCATCATCTTAACTTTGAAGATCGTACTGCATTAATGCTTGAGTCAAGAAAAGAAGGCTTTTCAGCCAGAAAATTTGCTGAACTCATTAAAAGACATCCTAGTACGATCTATCGTGAGCTTAAAAGAAATAGCATCAATGACGTTTATCAAGCTCGATATGCTTCTGATAA
>NZ_JBLVOM010000122.1:0-5128 GCF_053543775.1 Acinetobacter endophylla
CAAGGTGAAATCATTCTTTGGGCTGTTCGTTGGTATTGTAAATATGGCATCAGCTATCGTGAACTTCAAGAAATGCTCGCTGAACGAGGCATAAATGTGGATCACAGTACAATTTATCGTTGGGTTCAGCGTTATGCTCCAGAAATGGAAAAACGGTTACGCTGGTATTGGCGTAATCCTACAGATTTACATTCATGGCATATGGATGAGACTTATATCAAAGTGAAGGGGCGATGGACTTACCTGTATCGTGCAGTTGATCAACGGGGTCATACGATTGACTTTTACCTTTCCGCTAGACGGAACAGTAAATCAGCCTATAGTTTTCTAGGAAAGATCTTCAATACGGTGAAAAAATGGCAAATTCCACGGGTCATCAATACAGATAAAGCAGCGACCTATGGCCATGCTTTATCACGATTAAAGCGAGAAGGAAAATGTCCAGTAGATATTGAGCACAGGCAGATTAAGTATAAAAATAATGTCATTGAATGTGATCATGGTAAGTTAAAGCGAATCATCAGGGCCACATTAGGATTCAAATCTATGAAGACTGCTTATGCCACAATTAAAGGTATTGAAGTCATGCGTGCACTACGTAAAGGACAAGCATCGTCATTTTATTATGGTCAGCCTCAGGGTGAAGTGTGTCTAATCAACAGGGTTTTCGGTCTCTAAGCACTTTTTAAAGGGAACATCATCGACTCAAATCACTATTTGCAACAGTGCCGTTTAAATTCATGATCACCAAAATTTTCTAGGATAAGAGCATTCATCATCTTATTCATAGTTATTCCTTATTCTTAACTGGGGGATGATATGCACAGTACCAAAATAAATTAATCCAATAAATGATATTTATAGGATTTAATAATTCCTAAATAATGAATAATAAATATCATCCGCTCACTAAAAATATTCTAGTACAGTCTGTAAAGGCAGTTTAATCTAAACTGTCGGTAGTATTTTCAAGGCTTGAAACGTTCAAAATATCTACAAAGTGGCTAAAATTTGAAACATAATTCTAAAAGGTCACAGCATTACAAAGAACATGAGACAAAATAAAAAATGGGAGCTAAAAGTCCCATTTTTTTTGTGACTTTCGCATAAGCTCTATGATGTTAATTTAAAAAAACTAAAAACAGGGATAGAAAATTTTCGCTAAAGATCTTTTTAATTTTCGATTTATAAAAAATATTGCTTTTTTTATACTATGGGGTACTATAGTATAAATGCTAGCAAATAAGGAGGTCTGATGCCTAATCAGGTTGACGACAAAAAAAAGATTCTTCTACGCGTCAGAAAGATCAAAGGTCAGACGCAAGCGATTGAAAAAGCGTTAGAAGATAATGTGGAATGTGGTGCAATTCTGCAACAAATATGCTCTGTGCGTGGTGCTATTAATGGTTTAATGAATGAAATGTTGGAGGTTCATTTAAAGGACACATTAGTATCAGGTGAAACCACAGAACAACAACGAAAAGAAGAATTGGCTGAAATCGCCAAGATTCTAAAATCATATTTAAAGTAGATCTGTATAAGGAATTATTCCATGAAGTCACGTGCTGCCGTTGCGTTTGGTCCTGGTCAACCTCTTCAAATTGTTGAAGTTGATGTTGCACCACCGAAGAAAGGTGAAGTATTAATTAAGATCTCCCATACCGGTGTGTGTCATACAGACGCATTTACTTTATCTGGCGATGATCCTGAAGGTGTTTTTCCCGCTATTCTCGGGCATGAAGGTGCTGGTGTTGTAGTTGAGGTTGGTGAAGGCGTGACTAGCGTCAAACCAGGTGATCATGTTATTCCACTTTACACTGCTGAATGTGGCGAGTGCGTATTCTGTAAATCTGGAAAATCGAACTTGTGTATTTCCGTTCGCGAAACTCAAGGTAGAGGCGTAATGCCAGATGGTACCACTCGTTTTTCCTACAATGGTCAACCGATTTACCACTATATGGGCTGCTCAACGTTCAGTGAATACACTGTAGTGGCAGAAGTATCATTGGCTAAAATCAATCCTGAAGCCAATCACGAACATGTCTGCTTACTGGGTTGTGGGGTAACAACGGGTATCGGTGCAGTACATAACACGGCTAAAGTACAAGAAGGTGATAGTGTTGCGGTCTTTGGTTTAGGTGGTATTGGTTTGGCAGTCGTACAAGCCGCACGTCAAGCTAAAGCAGGGCGTATTATTGTGGTTGACATGAATCCAGATAAATTTGCGCTGGCAAAAGAGTTTGGTGCAACGGACTTCTTGAACCCTAAAGATTACGATAAACCAATCCAGCAAGTAATTGTCGAAATGACTGGCTGGGGTGTAGATCATTCATTTGAGTGTATTGGTAACGTGAATGTGATGCGTGCAGCCCTTGAAAGTGCACACCGTGGCTGGGGACAATCCGTAATTATTGGTGTAGCTGGCGCAGGTCAAGAAATCTCTACCCGTCCATTCCAACTGGTTACTGGTCGTAGATGGTTAGGTTCTGCCTTTGGTGGGGTAAAAGGTCGTACGCAACTTCCAGGAATGGTTGAAGATGCCATGAAAGGTAAAATTCAATTAGAACCATTTGTGACACACACCATGGGCTTGGATCAGATCAATGAAGCCTTTGATCTAATGCATGAAGGTAAGTCAATTCGTACTGTAATTCATTACGAATAATTCCGTCAGACCTTATACTTCTCCATGCATGTGAATCATGATTGACATGCATGGAATCCTCTAAAACGGCACATCATCTGTAAAACAGATCTATCTATGTATCCATCATGTATAGGTTCAACAAACCTGCCTACATTTTAAATCTTTATCAGTATTCTCTGTGGAGAATGTCAGACTCTTTGTTTACTCGATTTCTCATGAAGTCTTGCTCAACATAGGTAATTGATTATGGAAATAATTGAGAAACATGCTTCTTTTGGTGGATCGCAAGAAGTGTATCGCCATCAGTCAATAGCATTAAACTGTTCAATGAAATTCTCAATATATCTGCCACCTCATGACAAAGATGAGAAGTTGCCAGTTTTATATTGGTTATCAGGACTGACTTGCAACGAACAGAACTTTATTACTAAAGCCGGAGCACAAAAGTATGCGGCTGAACATAAAGTCATTATTGTTGCACCAGATACCAGCCCACGTGGAGAGGATGTACCAGATCATGCAGATTATGATTTAGGCCAAGGCGCAGGATTCTATGTGAATGCAACACAAGCACCCTGGTCACAGCATTTCAAAATGTATGATTATATTGTGGAAGAGCTCAGAAATCTGATTGACCTGAATTTTCCGACCAATCAAGTCCAAAGTATTATGGGGCATAGCATGGGTGGTCATGGTGCATTAGTAATTGGTTTAAAAAACCCTGAGCTGTATGAAAGTATTTCTGCTTTTGCACCAATTGTTGCGCCTAGCCAAGTACCTTGGGGGAAAAAGGCTTTTACACACTACCTAGGTGAAACCGAAACTTTATGGAAAAGCTATGATGCGATTGAATTAATCAAAAACGCTGAAGTTCATTTACCTATTTTAGTCGATCAGGGAACAGCTGATGATTTTCTTGAAGAACAGTTAAGGCCTAAGCTTCTTAGTGATATTTGTTTGGAACAAGAATATCCTCTGACACTTAACCTAAGAGAAGGGTATGACCATAGCTATTACTTCATTGCGAGCTTTATAGAGAAACATATAGAGTTTCACAGCAAACTCCTAGCTAAATAACTTTGATAGATATGAGGATGTACATGTTGTTCTTGAATGCTTCTTGAGCAATATAATTTTCAGATGAAGAGGTCAGCTTATAAATCTAAGGTAGAGTCAATTGATCCTTATATAACTAAGATTGAATTTAATCATCTCATATCTTGATTTTTTGATTCAAATGTTAATGATATTAACTTGAATAAATTCATAGCATTATGTCGGAATAAAAAAACAGATTTTGGCTCAGCTATGGGATTTTTTTTTAACTTTTATACAACAAAACTTTCTGACATGCATACATTAGCAATGTCAGAATCAGTTTTAATTCTAGTCAATTGTGGAGTTTTAGTCATGCTTAAAACAGCTTTATATGTCCGCCTTGAAGCTAAACCGGGTAAAGAAGACGAAGTGGAAGCTTTCCTTAAAGCCGGTTTACATATTGTAATGGAAGAACCTGCGACAGTTGCGTGGTTTGGCCTACGTCTTGGACCTACAACATTTGGTATATTTGATGCATTTCCTGATGAGGCGGGTCGCCAAGCACATCTATCTGGCAAGGTTGCAGCTGCTTTGATGGCTCAGGCCGATGAGCTATTTTCAGAGCCACCGTCTATTGAAAAAGTAGATGTTTTGGCGAGTAAACTACCAGCTTAAACCGACGCTTAAATGTATGAGTGTGCTGCCTGAAATTTGGCACTGTTGCAAATAGTGATTTGAGTCGATGATGTTCCCTTTAAAAAGTGCTTAGAGACCGAAAACCCTGTTGATTAGACACACTTCACCCTGAGGCTGACCATAATAAAATGACGATGCTTGTCCTTTACGTAGTGCACGCATGACTTCAATACCTTTAATTGTGGCATAAGCAGTCTTCATAGATTTGAATCCTAATGTGGCCCTGATGATTCGCTTTAACTTACCATGATCACATTCAATGACATTATTTTTATACTTAATCTGCCTGTGCTCAATATCTACTGGACATTTTCCTTCTCGCTTTAATCGTGATAAAGCATGGCCATAGGTCGCTGCTTTATCTGTATTGATGACCCGTGGAATTTGCCATTTTTTCACCGTATTGAAGATCTTTCCTAGAAAACTATAGGCTGATTTACTGTTCCGTCTAGCGGAAAGGTAAAAGTCAATCGTATGACCCCGTTGATCAACTGCACGATACAGGTAAGTCCATCGCCCCTTCACTTTGATATAAGTCTCATCCATATGCCATGAATGTAAATCTGTAGGATTACGCCAATACCAGCGTAACCGTTTTTCCATTTCTGGAGCATAACGCTGAACCCAACGATAAATTGTACTGTGATCCACATTTATGCCTCGTTCAGCGAGCATTTCTTGAAGTTCACGATAGCTGATGCCATATTTACAATACCAACGAACAGCCCAAAGAATGATTTCACCTTG
>NZ_JBLVOM010000123.1:0-3226 GCF_053543775.1 Acinetobacter endophylla
AGACGGAATAAGGATTTAATCATTAAGCAGCATTGGATGGCTGCGTCGGAGTAGGTTTGATTTCGCCCTTGTTTGCCTTTTGATGGAGCATACCATTGCGTAGCAGGATCAAACCAAATGGCAATATTTCCGCGACTCATGAGTGCTCGGTTATATGCGGGCCAATTGGTTGTGCGGTAGATTTTGTGTGTAGGCTTCTTCATTTGAAAATTATATCGCTGAAAAAGCCTTTACAGATAGGTTTGTGCAACAAAGCCTATTTCAGTTAAATCATCAGGTGATTTTTTATCTGCCCTGCTAATCACAATTAATTTAGGAATATCTGAACGAATTGTTTTTAAAAACTCAATATCGCTCTGAGAAATAACACCTTGATCGGCTGAAACCAACCAAATTAAACACTGTGCATCATTGAGCTGAACTTTAGCAATATGCGCATCACACAGTCCTTGCTCAATATCTTCATGATTACTGTAACCTGGGGTATCTAAAAAAGCTAAATTACCCCATTGCTGTTCAGGCTGATTTAAAAGGATTAAATCTATATTTTCAGCCAATTCATGTAACTCTTGCTGAGCATGATGCGTTAAGTTTTTAAATTGTTCCAAACTCAAATCCAACTGCTGAGAGTCTTTAAGCACTGCCTTAATTTTTTGTTGTTCACCGTGTATCAAATAAGTAGGAATAGATGTCGTTGGATCAATTTCTACGCTTAAAACTTTTTGACCAAGGATTCCATTTAAAAAACTAGATTTTCCTGCACTAAATGCACCACCAATCCCAACAATAACCTTATCGGCAAGTTCAGGTAACATACAAAACTTATAGAAATTCTCCATTTCATGGATAAAATCTAAACCTATTTGATCATGAGCTAAAACATTCCCTTTTTTCAGAAACCCTAGGTTATTATTAAAATATTGCTTCAAATCTTCATACATTTGAGTGATTTCTACATGCTTATTCATGTTTATTCCTTAAATTTCTAATTATTGCTGCATATTTTGAATGATGATTAAATCATTTTGATATGTTGCATGTAGCACCGCTCTTTCTTCAGTATTTTTCTTAAGTTGCTCTTCTAACATAGAAATCGAGTGTTGAGCTTGTGTGACTTTATGATTGATCTCATCTTCTACCTGCTGATTAACAGTGTGAAGCTGTTCTTGCAAAATAGAGCCTAAATTGATTTGCACTTGTTCAACCACTTGAGGAATAATTTTTCCTCGCACGTGATCACGTGCAGCTTCTTTTTGCTCTGCTCTTTGTTGTTCACGATTATGGTCTGACATAAATGCTTTAAATATAGATGTAACCACTGGCAGGATCATAGCTGCTAAAGGAAAACGCTTTAATACAAAGGTTAGTATCCCTGTAATGCCAGTCAGTCCAAGATCAAATACAGCACTACCAGTATTCTCTTGCTCAAAATGAAAGTTTTGATTAACGATAAGGCTAGGTAAATCTGTTTCTATACGATGAATATATTTATCAACCAAAGGTTTAAAGTAGCGATCCATACCTTCAGTTAAAGCCATTCTTACACTGTAACTTAAATCACTCTCAATATTATTCTGACCTATTAGGGCTGTCGCATATTGATCCGTCTCACCTAAAAGACGATTTCGAATATGATCAACTACATTAGTTAAAACTGAAGGAACCTGCTCTTTCATCTTTTGATATTCAATAGACAGTTTTTTCTTAAAACTTTCTGTCTCATCAATTAGTTGTTGTTGTTTTTCTTTCAATTCATCTGTATCCAAATCTTCTTGGTTCAATAGAATAGTCAAATGTGATGCGATATCATCAATGATTCGATTGAACTGGGGTACAACCGTCTCCTTAAATCGCATTTCACTTAAGTTCTCTAATTTTTGGAATGCTTCAACAGCTTCAGCGATATCTTTCTTCTTCGAAGATACAGATACAACATCCAGATAATTATTTTCTGGCAATAGCGAATGCACTTGCTCACTGATTTGCTGTTTAATCGCCTCTATTTCATCCGGTGTTTTTTTATCACTTTTAGTAATGACCACAACAACAGGTGCTTTATGAAGTGCTAATTCCTGCAGAAATTTTTTGATACTGTCCTTTAAGGTGCCTTCTTCACTACTCACCGTGATCACATAAGCTAAACTGCGGCCTAGATAATGATGAATCGCCTGCATATGTGCATCAGATTTTGAATCCAAACCTGGCAAGTCTGCTAAACATAAATGCGGAAGCAATGCTAAAAATGGTTGATTAAGCTGTACTTCAATATGCCCATCTGGCATCAAGTCTGAAAACTCTTGCTGTTTTAATTCTTGCGCTGTCAAATTTTTAACAAACTGATTTGCTTTATAACCTTTTATACTTTCTTCTTCCGCAAAACTGATCTCAGTCGCCAAATTGCTTGCAGGATCTATTTCAACACACAGTAGTTTTTTCTCAACCAAAGCATTAACTAAAGAAGATTTACCCGCACTGAATGCACCAATAAGTGGGACTCGAACTTTAAAATTGTCAACATGTGGTTTTAGCTTATATAATTGTTCAACAGATAGTCCATATTTTTGAGATAAAATTTCAATTTCTGGAATATTTGTCTGTATATCTTGCTGTATCTGAAACATCTTTTTTTAACTCTCTTAAAATTAATTTTTTAAAGCATTTGCCAATTCTGGCATTTCATATGATTCAAGTATGGCGCCTAATGTTTTTAAGCTCTTCTTGATTTCTCTATCTTCATTATGAAAAATATCTTGATAAACTCGTATGACTTTACCGCTAATACCTAAAGCAAATTCCTGCATCATAGAAGGTTGTACTAAACCAACACCTCTTCTCCTGTCTTTAGTCAAAATATCCAGCAGACTTGATTCATCATCGTAAGCGTCCGCTGAATCCCATACCTATTTTTTAATTCGATTTAGGTTTCCAGCAGTGCGGCAGCAATTCTTCAATTTGGGTCACTTTGTGTGTCGGTAACCTTTTCAGCACATCACTTAAATAGGCATACGGATCCAAGCCATTCAGCTTTGCTGACTGGATTAAAGTCATGATGTTTGCCGCTCGCTGACCACTGCGCAGCGAACCTGCAAACAGCCAGTTCTTGCGTCCCAACGCCCAGGGACGCATCTGATTGTCGGGTAGTCAGACGCAGTTACCTACGTCCAACCCCCTAAGAACCGTGCATGCGAGTTTCCCAGCACACGGCTCAAGCCTCTGCTAAGGCGCC
>NZ_JBLVOM010000124.1:0-5808 GCF_053543775.1 Acinetobacter endophylla
TAGGGCGTGTCCTCATTTGAAGAATTGGTTTTAAATACTTAAAATCCTCCTTTGAGTTATTTTTATTTCTATATTTTCAATGGCACGTACTCTTCTTACCGATGATATCTGGCAGCAAATTCAAGATACTATGCGATTACACGGTTGTTACTGTTCAAAGAATAGTAGAAATATCATGGAAGCGATCTTATGGAAACTTCGTACAGGCGCCACATGGCGTGATATTCCCCAAGAATTTTGTCCTTGGCAAACTGCTTACAATCGTTTTAATCGTTGGGCAAGCAAGGGATTGTGGGATAAATTTTTTTTAGATTACGAGGCATCTTGGATCAGGAATGGGTATTCATTGACGCAAGCTACATACGCGTGCATCAACATGCAAGTGGAGCTCGGCATGGTTTCGAAAGAGCAATTGGACAATCACGCGGTGGACGAACAACAAAAATACATCTTGCAACCGACGCGAATGGATTACCGATTGATTTTAAAATCACTGAGGGTGACGTCCACGACAGTCAAGTTGCAAAACAACTGATTGATACGGTAGACGAGGCAACTTATCTCATTGCTGATAAGGGGTATGATGCTGAGCACATTAGAATATATGCCAAGAACAAGAATATGATTCCCATTATTCCATTGAGATCAAACAGTAAGAGATCGAATAAGGAGTTTGATAAATATCTATATAAATTAAGACATTTAGTTGAAAATGCATTTTCGAGATTAAAACATTTCCGTGCTATTGCAACTCGATTTGATAAACTGGCACGCAATTATAAATCTATGATCCGTATAGCCTGCATATTTATTTGGTGCAAAGCCAAATGAGGACACACCCTAATAAAAAATCCCCAATCTGGGGATTTTTTATTAGTTTAGAATACCTTCCAGAATGAGGCGGCATGCTCTATTTGAGTTCTTGCACCAGCGTTGGAACAATCACGCCATCCACATTCATTTCAGTCGTATAAATGCCGTTGGCTACATTGAACTTGTTCACATGATAGCTGGAACCATAGATCGAGTCGAAACCATCACCTTTGGTAAAGACTTTCTTGTTGGCGGCCAGATCCAGTAAATGCGTGCCATCAATGAACTGCATATAGGTCTTCGCATCGACACCAACACGTTTGGACATGATCTGTGCAGCGTCTTCTCGAGTCGCCGGATCATTGATGTATTTGACAGTTTTATCCCAAACCTGAATCACCTTTTTCCATTGCTCTTTATTGGCTTCCAGATGGGCTGGATTCACGGTCAAGGTATCGTAGATTAATCCAGGCTTGTCTTTAGAGGTGAAAATAATCTTGGAACCGGCAACAGCAGATAAAGCCTGATTTGCCACCGGCTGCCATACTGCAATCGCATCAATATCGGGAGTGGCAAAAACCTGTGGCAATTCATTGGTCATGGTATTGACCAGTTTGACCTCATTCAGGCCAACTTTGGCATCATCCAGTGCAGTGGACAGTAACAAGTGATCGACCAGACCTTTTTCAGTGGCTACGGTTTTACCGCGCAGATCCTGAATCGAATTAATGCCATTCTTGGCAATAATCACGTCATTTCCAGCTGAATAATCGGTCGCCATGATCATCACGCCCTTGGTCCCGCCAGAGCCAGTGACCAGATTATCACCATTAGTGACCATGACCGCATCCAGCTGGTTGGCAGCAAAAGCTGAAAGTGAGGCTGAATAGTCAAACCATTTAAAATCAGCATTGACTCCAGCTTCCTCTAACCAGCCTTTTTCAATCGCAACTTGCCACGCAACCCAACCCGGCCAGTCGCTATAACCAATCCGGATGGGTTGAGTATTTACAGTACCTTCAGCCTTGGCATTTGGTTCAGGTACTTTAGCGGTATTGTCACAACCGCTTAAAAGGATTGCAGACAGTACGGAAACTGACATCAGTGCTTTTTTGATCATTTTGCGACTTCCCCTATGCATTCACATTTAAATTTGGTATTTGAAAGTTGTTTAGATTTCATAAATTCGCGCCAGCCACCGAAATGACTAATATCTGTTGCATCCTCAAGTGCATAGCCTTCACAGATAAAGCCTTTGACCCAAGTACCATCAATCAGCTTAACATTACCGATCCCCAATGGTGCCGGAACTTCTGCAACAATGTCTCCGAACAGTGCACGCGGAATGTCCCAGACTTCGACTTCAATTGAACAACCTTTCGCGTTGTATTGGAGGCCGGGTTTTGGTGGTGTGGTATTTTTTAAAGCATAGAGTTTGTAATGCGAAGCAGTCCGGGTCTGCTTGATCAGGGTTCCAGCACGTGTGGTCAACTGAAAATTCAGTGGCATACCGGTCAGATGTGCTCCGACGACAGCCAGTTTGACGCTGTGACCCGATGAGATTTCAGTTGTTTTTTCATAAGTAAGTTCAGATGTGCCTAGCTTTAATTGGCTCGCCTGCTGCCATTTTTGCCCGAACTTGGCCAGTGCTTCATCCATCCAGGCTGGCGCAATAAAGGTCACACCCGTTGGAAGACCATCAGCACGAATGCTATTTGGTAATGCCAAAGCCGACAGGTCGGCAAAATTGACAAAATTGGTATAAGCGCCCATGTGGCTGTTTTTTACCAGAGGATCGGCTTCTACTTCTGCAATGCGATAAATGGTGGGTGTAGTAGGCACCATCAAGGCATCATAATCTGCCAGTGTATTTTGAATAACACGGCTCAGGTGGGCACGTTCATATTCATCCTGCATGACATCGACCGCATTGAACCGGTCTGCCTGCGCAATAATCTGGCCAATGACCGGATGGGTCTGCTCGCGTTGCACCATTTTTTCCACGGCACTGGTACGTTCAGCCACCCAAGAGCGGTTATACAAGGCCGCTGCCAGTTGTTGAAATGGAGCAAAATCAATCGGCTCAACCGTATAACCCAAGCTTTGTACACGTGCGATCGCCAGCTGGAATGCTTTTTCAGTTTCAGCATCGCCATAAAATTCGAGTGTATCCGGAATGGCAATTTTCCCTTTTGAAAATTGGCTCGGTTCATTCTGAGGATGCATTCTGGAATAATCATCGCTGGCATCATAGCCTTGCATGACTTGCGCCACCTGCCAGGCATCATCCACCGTTAAGGCAAAAATCGAAATCACATCGATGGTACGACAAGCCGGAATCAGGCCTGTAGTCGAGAACCAGCCTTTGGTTGGTTTGAGTCCGACAATGTTATTATGCCCTGCTGGTACACGTCCTGAACCTGCAGTATCTGTACCCAGTGAAAATGGCACTAATCCGTTTGCGACGACTACACTGGAACCCGAACTCGAGCCGCCACTGATATATTCAGGATTAAAGCTGTTCTTTACCGCGCCGTATGGGGAGCGCACACCAACCAGACCCGTCGCAAACTGATCCAGATTGGTTTTACCCACGACAATCGCGCCGGCAGCTTTTAATTTGGCTACTGCGGTTGCATCGGAAGTTGCCAGATAAGCTACCTCTTTACATGCTGCTGTGGTATAGAACCCTGCAACATCAATATTGTCCTTGACTGCAAATGGCACCCCATAAAGTGGCAAGCTTGCACTATCTGCACCAGTCAATGCATCAATTTGTGCCTGTAATTGTGCTGCTGTTGCAATTGAAATCCAGGCATGATCGTCATTATTCAATCCGGCAACATACTCAATCAGGTCACTAAGCTGGATATTGTTATTCTGGTAGGCGTGTTGCCAGTCCTGTACAGTCCATAAGTTGTGCACAGCTGTTCTCCTTAAGTGTGTTCGGTATTTTGTGGAATGGGTGGCATGACGGCATCCATCAGTTCGAGATGCCCTTTAATCACGCCTTTCAGTGCAATAAATTGTTCGCTTATTTCTTTCAGGTCACTGCTCGCGCCCTGCATCAGCATGACTTGCAGAATTTTTTCATCATCCAGCTGGATATGAAGCGAATTGATCACTTGTGCCAGATACTGCTGCTGCAGATCGACCAGCTGACTGCGCAGCGGTTTCAAGCTGACGTCATAGAGCAAGGTAAGCGTGCCAACCATGACTTCATCGCGAATCACCAGATCATCAATCAGGTGGCGGTTAATCATATCGACAATGGCCTGCGAGCGGCTTTCATAGTGCTGCTCGACAATTTTTTGATCCATCGCATGTAGCGTTGTTTCTGGCACGGTAATACTGATCCGTGCCAATTTTTGTTTAGGCACGATGTTGATCCTTGGGTTGTTGGTATTGTGAAGACTGTTTAATGTGAAAGCCTGCGCGTACGCTGAGCAGCTCAACCAGAAAGTGAAGCCATGGATGCATTTTTTTATTTGATGTCGGATTGTTCATGTGCATCTCCTAGGGATATTACAAAACCAGAATTTCGTATTACTTAGGAAAATGCAGAAAGCGTGCCAGTTTTTAGTTATTTGGATGAGGTGAATAAACTTTTATAAAGGGGCGAAAAAAAGCCCCATAACAGTGAGATAGGGGCTTGTTCTAAAGCAAAAGTAAGTTTTGTATTTCACCGGTTTATTCCATTTTTATTGCTCATGTCCTTGCTATTCTTTTTATACATGAATGGTTAACCGATGTTTGTGATTATGAGTGATCAAGTGTATTACTCTCCTCTATTTATGTTGTATATAAATAAAAGCATAAAGCATGCCACAATATAAAATAGAATAGATTTAAGCAGAATACGTGGAAAATTAATTACATATGTAAAATAAGGCAAAACAACAATGATTTATTTTTTAAGGATGCCTAAAAAATAGGCCATTTTGCACCATTGGGGTTCGATTGTGCATCAAAGTGTGGCTGAGTGATTCAGACCGTTATCTATCTAAGTTGACAAAAATAACTAATGATGCGAAAAGGTTTTTTTAGTTAACAGATGTTCACACATGCCTAGAATTGTTTCTGTACCACTTAGTTTAGAACAGCGAGAACGACTCATTTTTCTGGTCAAGCATGCAAAACATTGGCGTGAAAGGCAACGTGCCCAAACTATTCTCTGGCTTTCCGAAGGTAAAAGTGTTGCGGAAGTTGCCACTCTACAAGAACGTATCCCAGAAACCATAAGGCTACAACGCCGACGTTGGGAATTGTATGAGTTTGAATCGATTAAAGAAGGTCATCGCTCAGGTCGACCCAATACATTGATCTCAGACTATCAGGCGAAAATCCTAGATTGGGTCAATACAAGTCCACTCAATGCAGAACAAATCCGAGTCAAACTACATGAAGAATACGAAGTGTCCGTGTCTGTTGAAACCATTCGTAAGTTTTTACGTGATTCAGGTATGGTCTTCAAGCGTACCCGTCATAGCTTGAAAAAAAAGAGATCCGATTGCATTTGAACAAGCAACACAGCAGATTGAAGAATTACGAGAGCAAGCGGCACGTGGTGAAATTATATTAGGTTATGTTGATGAAACAGGGTTTTCATCTACACCTGATAACCGCTATGCGTGGACAAAGATAGGTGATGTTCATGCGGTTGATGCAATAAGATTAAAACGAGTTAATGTCATGGGGTGTTTGCTTTCAACGGGGAAACTGGTGACAAGCTGTTTACAAGAGTCAGTGAAAAGCACTTGGTTTTATGCCTATTTAACTGGAATAGCTCAACAAGTAAAACAGACTTATAACCTTCCATTGGTTCTTATTGTTGATAATGCCTCGATTCATAGAAGTAAAAAGATGGCTGATTACAGAGAGCTACTTAAAAGTAACTTTTCGACGAATTTGTATTTTATTCCAGCTTATAGCCCTGAGTTAAATCGAATCGAGATGGTATGGAAGCAGATGAAATATTATTGGCGAGATTTTCAA
>NZ_JBLVOM010000125.1:0-3231 GCF_053543775.1 Acinetobacter endophylla
ACAACCAATTGGCCCGCATATAACCGAGCACTCATGAGTCGCGGAAATATTGCCATTTGGTTTGATCCTGCTACGCAATGGTATGCTCCATCAAAAGGCAAACAAGGGCGAAATCAAACCTACTCCGACGCAGCCATCCAATGCTGCTTAATGATTAAATCCTTATTCCGTCTATCTTTACGTATGGTCACTGGCTTTGTGCAAAGTCTGATTAAACTTTGCGGATTAAATTGGACCGCACCAGATTACAGTACGCTTTGTAGAAGACAAAAGCATATTGATATTGCAATCAGCTACCAAAAAAGTAGCGATGGGCTGCATCTACTCGTAGACTCTACAGGCATGAAGTTTCTAGGTGAGGGCGAATGGAAACGCAAGAAACATGGAGCTGAATATCGTCGCCAATGGCGTAAACTACATATTGGTATAGATGCCAAAACCCTACAAATACGCGCTATTCAGCTCACAACCAATAATGTCAGTGATTCACAGGTGCTTGGTGATTTACTTAATCAGATTCCACAAGATGAGCAGATTGACTCTGTTTATACCGATGGAGCTTATGACACCAAGCAATGCCGTCAGGTCATTGCAGATCGGCAAGCACATGCGGTGATTCCACCTAGAAAAAATGCGAAACCATGGAAAGATACAAAGAGTAGCTCGCTAGAGCGAAATGAATTACTTCGAACAGTTAAACGTTTAGGCAGGACATTATGGAAAAAATGGTCAGGCTATCATCGGCGCAGTTTGGTGGAAACCAAGATGCATTGCATCAAATTATTAGGCGATAAATTAATGGCAAGAAGCTTTCCTAGTCAGGTGAATGAAATTCATGCACGTGTAGCAGTCCTCAACAGATTTACGGAATTAGGTCGACCACTTACCCAAGTTACGCCTTAAATTTGGCTCAATTAGGGGCGCTTTGCATTTCAAATCTTTGTGCAACAAAGCCATTACTATATATAAATGATCATTCTTATATTGAGCACCATCTAGTTGAAAGTCATTTATATCCTTTTCTAGTTTTTCATATCTTTTACTAAATTTTTTTGAGGCAGTTAACATATTTTTCAATAAATTTTGATTATTAAGATTAGACTCAATAGAAAATTGATGTGTTAGTGCATTTGAAGGTAGCTTAAGATGCAATTTTAAAATTTTTAGGAAGAAGTAACCCGTTGCACCAAATTCATCGATTATATGATTAGTATTTCGAGAAAAGTAAAAATAACACTTTTCAGCTTCTGTATTATTCATCTCAAATTTGGCTTTATAGTATTGGTAAAGTATACAGCTATAAAATTCTAATAAATTTTCAAATTTTTGATAATCGTTGGTATCTGTATAGCTAAAGTCAAATTTACATGTTACTTCCTCTTTCTCCAAAATCTCTCGAGTTTTATGATTTAGGCGAGAATAAAATTGATTTACATCTAAACTACCTCTAGGTACATCTTTAAGAAAGTTCCAAATAGGATGTTGAAAATAAATTGAAGCACCGGATATTTTATGATCTACCAACTCTAAACTTTCAAGAGTTGGACTAATTTTAGCAAGCGAGTATTTATACCAACTATTTGAACCTTCTAGATCAAAAAAAATATCAAGTCTTTTGTTACCTGCTCTGAAATTTTTCAATTCATTATCAGTCAGTTGTATATTTCTCTTCATGCAATATAAAAATACTTGTTCACTTACATACTCATACCACACTAATGTTTTTAATGAATCAAGGACTGTTTTTTTTGGTCGACCACACTTACTTGTTTTCACTTTTTTCCTAATGTGTCAAGTGTAAAGAAATAGATATATATCATAACACTTAGAAAAAGTATAAAAATCAATTAAAAAATTGGCATGAACAATCTAAAAGGTCATCAACATGCCGTTAAAAAACTCATTAGTAAATCTCCCTTGTACATCTGTGCAGGATCATATATATGCGATTTTCTTGCCTTTGAAGCTCTCTATAAAACCCATTATTCCAAACCAAGTTAATGATTTTACTATGGAATCTTAACT
This sequence comes from Acinetobacter endophylla, assembly GCF_053543775.1. Lineage (NCBI taxonomy): Bacteria > Pseudomonadati > Pseudomonadota > Gammaproteobacteria > Moraxellales > Moraxellaceae > Acinetobacter > Acinetobacter endophylla. Next base: position 2,026 of record NZ_JBLVOM010000125.1, read on the forward strand.
TATCCCGCTGCGATATCGTCATAACCTCACATATCACTCAAGTCAAATATTCCACCTCTTATTACATAAGAGATTTTATCTAGGTAATTTTTAAAATGGTTATAAACGCTAAAGAAAATCTTCACATCATGAAGATGGAAGATGTTCAAATTAATCGAATATTTTGGCTTTGGAAATATTGGCTACCACTTGGAAAATTAACCATACTTGCAGGTGCAGCAGGATGTGGTAAAACTAATCTCGCTCTCGCACTAGCTTCAACAATTACAGTTGGAGGGAATTTCCCTGATGGTACACATTGTGAGCATCTAGGTGAAATTCTGATTTACTCTACTGAAGATGACCCAGCAGATACACTAAAACCTCGATTAATTGCACATGGTGCAGATATCAGCAAAGTAGCAATTATTACAGCCCGCAGAAGTGAGGATGGCAAACTAGAGGCATTCGACCCAACCAAAGATTTCCCAAAGATTGAAGAATATATTCAAAATGCTCCAAATCTCAAACTACTCTTGATAGATCCAATTGTTTCTGTTGTGAGTGGAGATTTAAATAAAGCTACTGATGTCAGAAGGTCATTACAACCCTTAATCGATTTATCGAATAAATATAATTTTGCAATTTTAGGTATAACTCATTTTTCCAAAAATAGCACACAGAATAGCCCAATTGATAGAATTTTAGGCTCTCAAGCTTTCAGTGCTCTCGCTCGGATGGCCTGGACTGCTACTCGGCGAGATACACATGACGATTCCATTTTAGTCCGTGCTAAGAGTAATATTTCAACATTGGAAGGTGCTATAAGATATCAAATTGAATCCGTTGAAATTGATGATGAAATCGAAACTACTACAACAAATTGGTTAGGAATGATTGAAGGTAACGCTACAGAACTTTTAAATTGTGTAGATTCAGTCAGAGATGAAAATACAGTTGTAAAAGCGGCAAAAGCATTCTTAATAGAAATATTAAACTCTGTTGATGCAATGCCATCAAAAGATATTCAAGCTCATGCTAAAGAAGCAGGATTTAGTCAAGCATCAATACGTCGAGCTCAATATTTATTGAGTATAAAACCCTTTAGGCCGCATGGAGATAAAAATTGGTTCTGGTCTTTACCACTAGAACATAAATCAGTTGGCTCAACTAATCAATGACACTACATGAACAAGTTGAACAAGTTGAACAAGTTGAACAAGTTGA
>NZ_JBLVOM010000126.1:0-1587 GCF_053543775.1 Acinetobacter endophylla
CCCTGAGGCTGACCATAATAAAATGACGATGCTTGTCCTTTACGTAGTGCACGCATGACTTCAATACCTTTAATTGTGGCATAAGCCGTCTTCATAGATTTGAATCCTAATGTGGCCCTGATGATCCGCTTTAGCTTGCCATGATCACATTCAATCACGTTATTTTTATACTTAATCTGCCTGTGCTCAAGGTCTGGTGGACATTTACCTTCCCGTTTTAACCGTGATAAAGCACGTCCATATGTGGGTGCTTTATCCGTGTTGATCACTTGTGGAATTTGCCACTTCTTCACATTATTTAAAATTTTTCCAAGAAAACAATAAGCTGAATGGGTATTTCGTCTAGCAGAAAGATAGAAATCAAGAGTATGGCCACGTTGGTCAACTGCACGGTATAGATATGCCCATTTGCCATTCACTTTTACGTAAGTTTCATCCAGATGCCATAAATGTCGATCTGTAGGATTACGCCAATACCAACGTAAACGTTTTTCCATTTCTGGAGCATAACGCTGAACCCAGCGATAAATTGTGGTGTGATCAACATTCACTCCACGTTCGGCCAGCATTTCCTGAAGTTCACGATAGCTGATGCCATATTTACAATACCAACGAACAGCCCAAAGAATGATTTCACCTTGAAAGTGCCGACCGTGGAAGGGATTCATCTGCTGTATCTCGAAATAAATAAGATATTTAGCTTATCATGTCAGCCTATTTGCAACAGTGCCGAATGCAAAGCCTTGGAAAGATCAGCAAGTCAGGTCTATAGAACGAAATGAGTTATTGAAAACAGTCAAACTGCTAGGAAGGTCACTTTGGAAAAAGTGGTCTGGTTATCATCGTCGAAGTTTGGTGGAAACCAAGATGCATTGCATCAAATTATTAGGCGATAAATTAACAGCAAGGAGTTTTCCTAGTCAGGTGAATGAGATTCATGCACGCGTAGCCGTCTTGAACAAATTCACAGAATTGGGGCGCCCTCACACCCAAGTTGTCACTTGAATTTGGCTCAATTAGGATCGCTCTATCTTTCAAACCTTTATGCAACAAAGCCAGTCCCTATGTTAATTTGAAGAATGCTTCAATCTGACGGCTGCGAACCGCCAGGGACAGGCGCAATGTCAGATTCTGTCGCGGCCTTGGCGCGTGCCTGGAAGCGTTCATAGCAATCCAGCCCGCAGAAATGTTCGACGTATTCCGCGCCTTCCGGGGTGAAGGCGGCATCGAGCGGAATTTCTTTGCAGCATACGCAGCAGGTGGTGCAACTGGCAGTGTTCGGGGCGTTTGCGTTCATGGTGGTACTCCTCCAGATTGGTAGCGAAGCTCAAAGCTGCCCACTCTCGGCTGGCTGGGAAGCGGTCATGATCTTCCCTTGAAGGCCCGCAGCAGCCGCGTCACAGACAGGACAAACAAGCCGGTCAGCGTGAGGGCTGCAATACCCCAGTGCTCCCCGATGAACGCGCCGGCCGTCGTGCCGGCTAGCACAATGGCGAGAATCGGCAAATGGCAGGGACAGGTGAGCACGGCCAGCGCGCCCCACAAGTAGCCGGTGATCGGTTTGTGCGTCTCAGACGGCAAGTGCTC
>NZ_JBLVOM010000126.1:1607-2268 GCF_053543775.1 Acinetobacter endophylla
TGTGCGCCTGCCATGCGCGGAAAGGGAACGTTTCCTGCCCGCTGATTGCGTCACTGCAAGACGGAACGAAGCTCGCTGCATCGGCGCGGGGGAGTCACGGGGTGACTACGCCTTAGCGTGCTTTATTTTCCGAATTCTGAGACGACCCCTAGATGCCTGGTCAAGACTGCATACTTGCAGTTTTGACGGCACTGTTGCAAATAGGGATCTGAGTCAATGATTTTCCCTTCAAAAAAGCTTAGAGACCGAAAACTCTATTTACTAGCCAAACTTCTCCTAGAATATTACCGTTATAAAATAATGAAGCTTGTCCTTTGCGTAGAGCACGCATAACCTCAATTCCTTTAATTGTGGCATAAGCCGTTTTCATAGACTTGAATCCCAACGTAGCCTTGATGATCCGTTTGAGCTTGCCATGATCACATTCAATCACGTTATTCTTGTATTTAATCTGTCGATGGTCCAGGTCTTCAGGACACTTTCCTTCCTGTTTTAGTCGCGACAAAGCACGGCCATAGGTATGAGCCTTATCAGTGTTTATGACTCGTGGAATCTGCCATTTTTTGACATGATTCAAAATCTTACCAAGAAAACAATAAGCTGAATGGGTATTTCGTCTAGCAGAAAGATAGAAATCAAGAGTATGGCCACGTTGGTCAAC
>NZ_JBLVOM010000126.1:2288-15991 GCF_053543775.1 Acinetobacter endophylla
GCCAGCGCGCCCCACAAGTAGCCGGTGATCGGTTTGTGCGTCTCAGACGGCAAGTGCTCTGGGCTGTTCATGGCAGACTCTCCGCGTGCTGTGCCGGTTCGGTTGGCATGGCGGCCAGTTGCATTTCGAGGCTGGCCAGGGCCTCGCGCCGACGCTCGACGAGTTGCCGCAACACGGCAAGCTGCGCAGACGCACCGTCACCGTCCGCAGCATCCAGCGCCCGGCACAGCCGCGCCAATGCGCCGAGGCCGATGCCCGCCTCGAAGGCGGCCCGCACGAAGCACAGTCGCTGCAAGGCGGCGTCATCGAACAGGCCGTAGCCACCCGTGGTGCAGGCGACTGGCCGCAGCAATCCGCGCAGCAGGTAGTCGCGCACGATATGCACGCTCACCCCGGCATCAAGGGCCAGCCGGGACACCGTGTAGGCGTTCATCGAACACCTCCTTTTGGTCGGTTCACGGCAATGCATATACCGTTTCGCCGAGTTCAATCCGCGCGCTGCGAATCCGATGCCGGTGCCGTAGAACATTGGGTCGATATCCGATCACGGTGTCCTAGATGACATGGTCTGCAACAGATGTCGATTAAACTCCTGGCCCAAGCCGAAAGCCTCGTGGACACTGACGATCGCCAATCCTTCCAATCCTTGATGCTTGGAGGCCCAGTCTTCCGCCGTCGGGACAGATGCAAAGAAATGTACATGGCAACAGAAGGACTGACGAACGTCGGCTGCTTCCTGCGGCAATACCAAGGACACCGCCATGCCGGCAGGTTCGACAGCCTGTATCTCGCTGGGTGAAACCGTGAGTGAAACGGGTGCTCCGGTTGCAGCGCAATGCGATGAGACGCGAGCTGTACGGCCGATCAGCGCCGGAAATATCAAGGTGTCCAGCGCGCACCAGGCATACAGACGGCGGTCGTCAATTTCAAAGACATACGAAGTCTCGCGCAAGGTGAGGCCGTAGCCGATGATGTTCCCATCTTTGTCATATTCGGTACTGGTGGCCTGTTCGAGTACGGCGGCCACTCGCTCAGCGGGCCAGTCGAGAATCCCGGCAAGTGTCGTTCGTGAAACCGGACGCCCCTTGGCGAGTTCCCGCAGTAGCGGGACCAAGAGATCCGCAGTACAATTGGTACGATTGACCGAAGTGAGACGTTCTAAAATATATGGGGCGAGCTTCATGGTTCCATCTCCTTTCATCCTGCGCAGCAGGACAATTGTTTGACATCCTGAATTGGATAGCGTAACCTTACTTCCGTACTCATGTACGGAGTCAAGCGATATGCAAATTAATTTTGAGAATCTGACCATTGGCGTTTTTGCCAAGGCGGCCGGGGTCAATGTGGAGACCATCCGGTTCTACCAGCGCAAGGGCCTGCTGCCGGAGCCAGACAAGCCCTATGGCAGCATTCGCCGCTATGGCGAGGCGGATGTAACACGAGTGCGGTTCGTGAAATCGGCCCAGCGGCTGGGCTTTAGCCTGGACGAAATCGCCGAGCTACTGCGGCTGGAGGATGGCACCCATTGCGAGGAAGCCAGCGGCCTGGCCGAGCACAAGCTCAAGGATGTGCGCGAGAAGATGGCCGACTTGGCACGCATGGAGGCCGTGCTGTCTGAACTGATGTGCGCCTGCCATGCGCGGAAAGGGAACGTTTCCTGCCCGCTGATTGCGTCACTGCAAGACGGAACGAAGCTCGCTGCATCGGCGCGGGGGAGTCACGGGGTGACTACGCCTTAGCGTGCTTTATTTTCCGAATTCTGAGACGACCCCTAGATGCCTGGTCAAGACTGCATACTTGCAGTTTTGACCAAGCATCGGAATATAATTTTAAGCAATAAAAAAGCCAGTATAGAGCTGGCTTTTTTATTCAATGATCTTAAAAACAATATTATGTAGCAACTTCACAAAAAGATAATAATCAGCAGGTTACAGTGAGAAACCTAGATTAACTCGGCATCCTATTGTGAAAATCAATAGCAAAATCTGATTCAGATCGTGGTTCGGTATTGTAGAATTTGAAGCCTAAACATTTAACTTCCTTATAACCATGCTCTTTAACTTCATTTAAGAACTCAACATAGTTTTGTGAATCATCTTGATCTGCATCAAAAACAATTTGGCTTTCATCATCCAAACTAATCAATACTTCCTCTTTCCAAGTATCCTTTTCAAGCAAATGACCACCTTTAGGCTCAATTAAGCATTGATAGTACATTTCACTATTTTCAGCATCATTAATGATCAGCATGTAGTCAGGGCTGAATCTACGACCATCTTTGGCGATCAGGGCCGGCCAGTCGATACGGGTCTCGCCGGCAATGCCTTTGCCATGCATGCGACGGGCGTGGTCCGCCGCGGTGGCGCCGCCTACGAGCATTTTTTTGGGATCGCACCCGCGCAGTGCGCACGTGCCACCAAAGGGGCGGAAATCAATCACCGCAACACTCCATCCGGCAGCCCGCACACGCATCGCGGCGACCATCGCTGCCGTCCCGGTGCCAATAATCACAAGGTTGTATCGTTTCATCATTCACTCTCCTAATTCGATAAAATAGGTGCGTTCCGCGGAACGCCAGGATGCGAAGCACACGACCACTCGGACTTTCTAAAGCGTGCAAAGTTGCCGCCACCGACTGGTCCATCGAAGGCAGCACTGCTGCAATACCTGGCTTGGAGCGCTCAACCTGGCTCTGTAACCGTTGCAAGGCAGTCACTTCGGTCCTGCCCGGCGATGATCAGGCACTTCGCCTGAAAGCGCGGATCCCTCGTGCCAAGGACAGGATGAACAGCCCCGTCAGGGCGACTGCCGCGATGACCCGATGCTTTCCGAGGAGCCAGCTGCCCCCTGTGCCGGGGAGTACAACGGCGAGCACCGGCAGGTGGCAGGGACATGTGAGCACCGCAAGCGCGCCCCAAAGGTAGCCGCTGAGCGGCTTGGGTGTGTCGGGGGGAATGCGCTCCTGACTATTCATACAGGAAGCGCCGACGCGCCATGCGCCAATTCAGTCAACTGGGCTTCCAGGTTCGCCAGCGCTTGGCGGCGGCGCTCGACGAGCTGGCGCAGCACGGCAAGCTGCGCGGCCGCTTCCTCGGAGTCCGCAGCATCCAGCGCCCGGCACAGCTGCGCCAACGCATCCAGGCCGATACCCGCCTCGAAGGCCGCCCGTACGAAGCACAGCCGTTGCAAGGCAGCATCGTCGAACAGGCCGTAGCCGCCAGGGGTGCACGCCACGGGCCAGGCGGAACCCGCCGCTGTTTTTCCAAAGTCCTTGACTCCGTACTTAGCTCCGGACGTACGATCATGTTTTCGATGGATCTTGCAAAGGAGAATTTATGTCTGAGCCGCAAAAAGGCCGCGGCGCCCTGTTTGCTGGTGGGCTGGCCGCCATTCTTGCGTCGGCCTGCTGCCTGGGGCCGTTGGTGTTGGTCATGTTGGGATTCAGCGGCGCTTGGATGAGTAACTTGGCGGCATTGGATCCTTACCGCCCCATCTTTCTCGGTGCGGCATTGATAGCAATGTTCTTTGCCTACCGCCGCATCTTCCGGACTACGCAAGCATGCGAGCCTGGCGATGTATGCGCTGCCCCACAAGCCAAGACGTCGTACAAAGTCATCTTTTGGATTGTGGCTGCGCTAGTTGTCGTTGCACTAACGTTCCCGTATGTAATGCCCCTGTTCTACTAATTGAGGAAAAATCATGAAAAAACTGCTTACCGCTCTTGCCCTTGCCGCTACCTTCGCTGTCCCTGCCTGGGCCGCCACGCAGACGGTCACGTTGTCCGTTCCCGGAATGTCCTGCGCGACTTGCCCTATCACCGTGAAGAAGGCGCTGAGCAAGGTAGAGGGCGTTAGCAAGATCGAGGTCGACTACGCAACCAAGCTGGCTGTTGTGACGTTCGACGATGCGAAAACCAGCGTCCAGGCATTGAACAAGGCGACGACGGACGTGGGCTACCCTTCTGAACTGAAGAAATAAGGCATCAAATGACGGCGGCGTCGCCAGAGCCAGATAGAGATGTTGTTCTGGCGATTCTACTGTCAGTCATTCCGTGCACAACCTGTAAATGACGTACGGAGCCTGTTCGCTGATGCGAAAAACTGATCCAGTTACCGAGGCGTTGTACGACTCGGCTTGGGCATAACGGATGAAAGAGAGAGCAAAATGCAAGAATTAAACGAAGTTGGTCTGAGCGTGGCGGGCATGACTTGCCCAAGTTGCACAAAGCACGTTGAGGACGCGCTGCTGGCGGTTCCCGGCGTGATACGAGCGTCTGTCGATTATCCGGCGAACAGGGCGCAGGTCACGGGCAATAGGCTTGACGTATCGGCACTCGTGACGGCAGTGGGGGCACTTGGTTATCGTGCTAAGCCTGCAGACGAAGTGGAAAGCAAAAGGCGCAGTGCTGAACGGCCAGGACTTCTTGGCAGAGCCGCCCAGTGGCTGAGCGGTGACCGCGCGGTGGAGGAGCTGGCCGGTCAGTTACATGTGGCGGTTATCGGTAGCGGCGGAGCCGCTGTGGCGGCTGCGCTCAAAGCGGCGGAAAACGGTGCCCGGGTCACGCTGATCGAGCGCGGGACTATCGGCGGCACCTGCGTCAACGTGGGTTGCGTTCCCTCCAAGATCATGATTCGGGCAGCCCATATCGCTCATCTGCGCCGTGAAAGTCCTTTTGACGTGGGACTGTCGGCAACGCCCCCAGTTGTCCTGCGTGACCGTCTGCTGGCGCAACAGCAGGCCCGTGTGGACGAGCTGCGTCATGCTAAATATGAAAGCATCCTCGAAAGCAATCCGTCGATCAATCTGGTGCGAGGCAGCGCCCGATTCAAGGATGGCCAAACGCTTATCGTGGAAGCGGCAGAAGGTGACACTCGCGAAGTGGCCTTCGATCGCTGTCTCATTGCCACTGGTGCAAGCGCTGCCATCCCGCCGTTGCCTGGTCTTGCAGGAACGCCATATTGGACGTCCACCGAAGCCCTGGTTAGCGAAGCCATTCCTAAACGGCTGGCAGTAATTGGCGCCTCGGTCGTAGCACTGGAACTGGCACAAGCGTTTGCGCGCTTGGGCAGCGAGGTGACGGTCCTGGCCCGGCGCACCTTGTTTGCCAGTGACGACCCTGCCATTGGCGAGGCCGTGACTGCAGCTTTCCGTGCGGAAGGCATCACGGTGCTGACACAGACGCAGGCGAGTGCCGTGACCTATTGCGACCGCCAATTCATCCTGACGACCGCGCAGGGCGAGTTAAAGGTGGATCAATTGCTTGTTGCCACCGGCCGCACGCCAAATACCGCAAGCCTGAATCTCGAGCGCGCAGGTGTGACGTTTGACTCGCAACATCGCATCCTGATCGATCAAGGCATGCGCACGAGTGCTTCGAACATTTACGCAGCTGGCGACTGCACTGACCAGCCTCAGTACGTCTACGTTGCAGCCGCGGCTGGTACCCGGGCTGGCATTAATATGACCGGCGGCGACGTAAAGCTCGATCTCGACGCCATGCCGGCAGTCGTGTTCACCGATCCGCAAGTTGCCACGGTAGGCTACAGTGAAGCAGAGGCCCAGCGCATTGGTCTGCAAACCGAAAGCCGTACGCTCACGCTCGACAATGTGCCGCGTGCACTCGCCAACTTCGACACGCGCGGCTTTATCAAGCTTGTCGCTGAGGTTGGATCTGGACGCATTCTTGGGGTTCAGGCTGTGACACCGGAAGCAGGCGAGATCATCCAGACTGCCGCAATTGCGATCCGTGCCCGCATGACCGTCCAAGATCTCGCCAACCAACTTTTCCCCTACCTCACCATGGTTGAAGGTCTCAAACTGGTGGCGCAGACTTTCTCGAAAGATGTGACACAGCTATCGTGCTGTGCCGGCTAAACCTTGGGCACGAAAACAGCGACAGAGGAGCTTTTATGTTTTGCGACATCAGACTGACAGCACGTTGCGCACGTGCTTCCCTAACCATCCTGCTGGCGAGTACCGCAACGTTAGGCATGCCAAACAATGCGCTGGCGGCTTATGATTTTTCTAAGCTCGGCGCCGCGATTGAAACATTGTCGCCAGAGACCGTCAGTGATTGGGAAAAGAAGGCCAGGGCTGGCGATGCCATGGCTCAGAACATCATGGGTCTTGCCTACAAATGCGGTATGGGCGTAAAGCAAAACCACGCGGCATCGATCCAGTGGTTCCGCAGGGCGGCCGAGCAGGGTGAAGCCGATGCACAGTTCAACCTCGGGCGCCTCTACGGAAGTGAAGTCGACGGTATGTATAAGAATGGGCGTGCGGCTCCTGCCAACGATGCAGAGGCTTTCAAGTGGTACCGCCTCGCTGCCGAGCAGGGACACACGCAGGCTCAAGTCAGGCTGGCCCAGCTGTTTGCAAAGGGTCTTACCGACATCGCGCCCGACCAGGTGCAGGCATACCAGTGGATGAGTCTGGCCGCAGCGTCGGGAGAACCGACAGCAGCAAAAGTCGTTGCAGACTATGCAGCTCAAATGAAGCCCGAACAGTTACAGCAAGCCCAGCTGCTGGCCGAGGAATGGCAACGCCGGCAAGGCACAAAGTAATTCGTCTTTTTTAAGCGCAGGACGTAACCGCCGAGTAAGGTTTATCTCGGTTGATCGCTGCCCGATATAACAGGTGGAAAATGGACAAGACTATTTATTCCAAAAAGATTGCCGAAAGCCTTTCATCTGGCAATCATCCTAAAGAGTTCGCAACGCTCTTTGTCGCGCTGCTCCGACAGCTAGCGATGGGGGGACCTGTATCACGCGAAAAGCTCGCCGGCGCACTCGGATGGTCTGGAGCGAGAGTTGCAACGGTACTTGAGCAGGCACCTGGTACGGAATATGACGACGAGGCCAATATCATTGGACTGGGCCTGACGCTACGCGAAACCCCTCACGTTTTTGAAGTGGATGGCCGCCGTTTATACACCTGGTGTGCGCTCGACACCTTGATGTTTCCCGCTTTGATTGGCAAAACAGCCCGTGTCACGTCGCGCTGTGCTGCCACCGGCAGGCCGATTACGCTCACAGTTGCGCCAGAAGCAGTGCTTCATGTCGAACCGGCAGAAGCAATGGTTTCACTGCGAACTCCGGATGCTTCACCCGACATTCGCTGTTCCTTTTGCTGTCATGTGCATTTTTTTGCATCGCCTTCTGTTGCAAATGCATGGGCTTCGACGCACCCGGGGATAGAGCTCGTGCCTGTCGAGAATGCATTCGGTCTCGGACATCTGATCGCGCATAAGCTGTTAGAAGACAGCGAGCGAAACACGGCATGAATGCCTACTCGATTTCGAAGCTTGCTGAAGATGCAGGCGTAAGCGTGCATGTTGTGCGCGACTACTTGATGCGCGGGTTGTTGCATCCCGCCTGGCGAACCGAAGGTGGCTACAACGTTTTCGATGCCAAAACACTGGAACGGTTGCGTTTCCTGCGCGGGCACTGTTGCAAATAGGCTGACATGATAAGCTAAATATCTTATTTATTTCGAGATACAGCAGATGAATCCCTTCCATGGTCGGCACTTTCAAGGTGAAATCATTCTTTGGGCTGTTCGTTGGTATTGTAAATATGGCATCAGCTATCGTGAACTTCAAGAAATGCTCGCTGAACGGGGTGTGAATGTTGACCACACCACAATTTATCGTTGGGTTCAGCGTTATGGGTAATCCCCCCTAAAAATAAAAGGATCTAAAAGTAGAATTTTCTCTTAAGATACGAGCAGGAGATTCTGCATGAAAACATCTAAATTTACTGACAGCCAGATCATGTCCATTTTAAAACAGGCGGAGTCTGGCACACCTGTAGCCACCCTTTGTCGTGAACATGGCATGAGTAATGCCACGTTTTATAAATGGCGTGCCAGATATGGCGGTATGGATACCTCATTGATGGCTCGACTGAAAGAGCTGGAAGCAGAAAATACCAGACTAAAAAAAATGTATGCTGAAGAGCGATTAAAGGCAGAGATTGTTCAGGAAGCAATGTCAAAAAAGTGGTGAAGCCATCTTGCCGACGTCAGATGGCTCAACAAGCCGTTGCCCTGCATGCGGTTAGTATCCGTTTAGCTTGCTCTGCATTTGGCATTAGTGAAACCTGCTACCGTTATCAGGCTAAACTTTGCGATGACAATGCATTAATTGCTAAACAGCTCATTGAACTCACTGAGGCAAATTCCGATTGGGGATTTGGTCTGTGCTTCTCATATTTACGACATGTTGAGAATCACTGCTGGAATCACAAGCGGGTTTACCGCATTTACTGTGAGTTGGCACTAAATCTGCGTATTAAACCGAGAAGAAGACTAAAACGGCACGCGCCTGAACCATTGAAAGAACCAATCCGAGAAAATCAGGTCTGGTCATTAGATTTTATGCATGATCAGCTGATCGATGGTCGAAAGTTCCGATTATTAAATGTGATTGATGACTACCGTCGAGAAGGCTTAGCGATTGAAGCAGGATTCTCATTACCTACAATCCGAGTTATTCGTACGTTGAATCAGTTGCTGGAGTGGCGAGAAAAGCCGTTAGTTATTCGGTGTGACAATGGCCCGGAGTTTATCAGTCATGAATTTGTACGCTGGGCTACTGAGCACGGTATTCGTATTGAATATATTCAACCAGGTAAGCCACAGCAGAATGCGTATATTGAACGTTATAATCGGACTATACGTTATAGCTGGCTAAGCAAGCATCTATTTGACACACTGGAAGAAGTACAAGATTATGCAACAAACTGGTTGTGGCATTACAACCATGAAAGACCACATCAAGCTAACAAAGGAAAGCCACCTCTAAGGGCTGCTTAACCTCTACTTTTAACTTCGGTTATTTATGGGAGGATTACCATAACTTAAAGCAGAATAGGGAGGCTTTAAGGATGTAAATAAGATATGTGAAGGAATTTCTTTTCGGATTTCATTTATATAGATTTGAAGAATTCTGTAGTCTCGTTCCTGCAGTTTAATTACTCGGTACGAATATTCATTTTTGATTTTTGGCTTTTTTGATCGATCATCGAACTCATCATCTGTATTTGTAATAATTAAACTAAAACTATGATTCTGAATTGATTTTTTAATAGAGTTGGTTGTTAGTAGCATAAGCTCACCAATTCTAAGACCATAGTTGAGCATGAGATGTATGATCAGAAAGTTTCTGAGTTGTACATTTTTAGATCTAAAAGGATTTAATTCATTGTATTTATTAGAGTTACTTGGTGAAATGACTGAATACAATCCTTTAATCATTTCCTGATTCATGCTCTTAAAATTATGATTTATCTCACTTTTAATTGTCTTATTGGCTTTTGAAAAATTATTTATAATTTTTTTCTTTATTGTCATATATTTATTCAAGTTTTCTTTAATTTTTTGAATTTCCTTCAACGTAAGTTGTGGCTGTGATTGCATGCTTAAGTATTCATTAATCAAGAAGTTGTAAAACTTTAAGAAGGATCTAACTCTATGACCAATTGTTGTGTAATTAATATGTTCTGAATTGCTTAGCCGTATAAGATTACTTTCAAGTTTTTTATTATTTTCTAAGTAAACAATGAAATTATCAATTTCACATTGAATGATCTCAAAATTATAGGATGTCGAATAGAACGACTCACAAAAGGACGTGGCAAACTTTTCAAACCAAAATTCATACCAAAATTTTATTGCGATTAAATCTGCATGCTGCGTAGAGATACTTTGAAATCTAAGAAATTTCATGGTGTACAGCATAGGGTACATACATGGACAGAATGAATCTAAATCAAATAAAAGAATAATTTGATTTTCGTTTGAGACTTTCTTTTCTAAATGAATTGTTTTTAAAGCAAACATAGTAAAGTTTATGAATTATTCTTAAGGTCAACATATCATATTTTATGATTGAAATAGAAATTAGTTAAGTTATTGAATCTTAGTTCAAGAAAGAAAAATATGAAGTTATTGTTAGGTGTATCGGATTTAACATAATCAATATTATACGAAGGAGTAGAAAAGGCACTACCCCACAATTTTTTTCTCTCAAAATGTCATTCACTGTCATTTTTTAGTGGCAAGTACCAGGTGCAATTCTTTTTACGGTGTATTACACCGTAGATGTTTTGAGTGAGCTTAGCTGGCACCGTAAAAGTTTTGATCGACAAAATATCCAAAGTCAACTGGACTGTTAATCCATTTGCTAAACAAAACGTGAAACAGCAAATTATTGTAGTCTATATATTTTTCATAATTGTTCACGATACCTAAGTTCAGCAAGTTTTTTTCAAACTCAATGCGTTCAATGGGTTCTGATTTCACAAATGCATGGATGGATGCTTTGATTACATGATAATTATAACTTTCTGATGGACATTGACGTTCACATGAAATAATTCCAGCTTCAATGAACAAATTAATATTACGCTGCCAAGAACGTCCGTGAATGTGGTAATTCAGGCAGTCACCAAGTTTTTGCAGATCTGACAATTTAAAGGATTTGTTTTGGCAAACTGCAAAATATGTAAAGGTAAAATAACGATATGAAATATCTTTTTTTAATATCTTAAACTTAGGATTGTCATAAAAGTTAACATTAGCATTCGTTCTATATATTTTAAGGAACAGCTCACCATACTTACTTAATCTATAATATTTAGATGAGCGACAAGTAGAACGCCCTAGATCCTCTATCATCCCCAATTGGACCCAATTTTTAATAAGACGCTGAATAGAACGAACGAGCCATTTAGACTTATAACCCTCTAATTCATCTATATAGGTGCCTTTCAGGAAGTGAACACTCAATGGTCGTGGGTGATGTTCTACAAACTGAGTGAACAGTCGATGTATAAATTTTATATCCAAAATTGTATTTAGAGCTCTCATGATAAGTACTTTAAAACCATCTTAAAACCATCTTAAAACCATTTTAACAAAACCTTTTAAACCTTTTAATTTTTTTTAAATTAAATATACTTAAAACCATAATAATAGCTTAAAGGGTTTTAATTGTGCTAAAGCTAAAATGTATATCGATATTAGCAATGTCAATCATTACACAATCTATCTTTGCTGAAAATTCAGTAGTACTTGATGTTGGCCATTCACCAAAACAAGCTGGATCTACTGCAGCTAACGGCTATCCTGAATACACTTACAACCTTAGCATGGTCAATTCTATTGAATACTTTCTTAAATCGCGTCATGTCCAAGTGCTCAGATCTTCAGTGAATGAAGATAAAGTCTCACTGGTTCAACGTGCGACCAGATACCCTAATGCTAATCTTTTTATTTCGGTGCACCACGACTCAATACCTACTGAGCTGACCAAGTACAAGAATCAACTCAAAGGTTTTTCAATTTTTGTATCAAAGAAAAATCCAGAATACGGAAAAAGTTTGAAATGCGCCAATCTCATTGGCCAGAACCTAAAATCAATTGGTGAAAGCCCTTCTACTTACCATGGCATTAATATACCAGGTGAAAACAAAAAGCTTTTGACCTCAAATGGCGTATATCAATATGACAATCTAGTGGTCCTGAAGAAATCACAAAAGCCGGCGGTTTTAATTGAGATCGGCGTGATTGCCAATCCTGAAGAAGCAAATCGCTTATCTAATCAGAAAGTAATCTGGAAAATATCTGAAAATATTGCTCAGTCGATACAGCAATGTTTAAACCAATAAGGTGCATGCTGCAGTAATCAATATGCACCCCTCTAGAATTAGAATCTTATGCCGACCGTTTCACCATCATCATTGACCGCACCAGCATCATAAGTGTTATGCCATACGCCATTAATCATGACCAAGTGTGGCGCCCAAAATGACACTGTTTGAATATTATGCAAAACATCATCTGGCGTATCGAAACTAGAAGCACCTATATAGCGGAAGAACATCAAGTTTTCGCCTAGTTCTTCAATATACATTTCAGGATCAAAGTCATCCAAAAACTCTTTATCTTCACGTATCACTTCGTTTAACTCAGTTTCAACGAGTTTGAGTAAAGCGGTAGGCGTAGGTAAACCATCATAAGCCCATTCAGACTCTTTACCTTCAAGTTCCATCCCATCTTTAATATCAAATGCAGCGACATATCCAGTAAAGTAATTTTCAGCTTGCGAGAAGTTATTCGGCATGTCTTGATAGTATCTATCAAGTACGGTCTTAATCTTTGCCAAGGTTGCATCAATCGTACTTTGAATTGCACTTTCAGCACGTTCTTGAGCTGTACCTCTTTGCTTAGCTTGCCCCATGTGTACCCCCTGATTATTCACATTTTGACTAGTATTTTATTTCTAAAGCCTATTGTTTCAGCACTTTAAACCGATTCAGTATATACCAAAGGTTTGCTATTTATATTTCATATATACGATAAGTCTCAAATACTACAAATGGCTTGGTAGCTAAGTGATATAACATGTTTTTGTGCTTCAGGCTTTACAATGCTTTTCTCAGATTATCTAGACCAACATGCCGTTATTCTTGCGCTATGTTTGGCAATCTGCATATCTTCAGTTGTGGTTTATACAAAGTATAGAACTCTACGCGCCGTTTATCTTACTGGTGCATCCCTATTCACTTTAACCGCCACAATATTTCTATCGATCGGATTTTATTTAACTACATTGGATGTATCTGCTTCAGATAGAAAGGAGATCCAAAGCATTATTTCTCAAGTGAGCCAAGACAAAAATATCGCTTCAGCAATTGAACTCAATCAAAGAAATAACTATGAATTATTGGTTGCAGTATCTCAAAAGAAAAACCTTACCTACTCAGATCTAGGCAGTATTCAATATGGCCAAGTACGTGACACAGTAAATTTGACGAAATATTCTCAATACAAAACTTTGGTGAATGCTGAGTACTAATATTTATTGTTGTTTGCGTTGTTCAAGAACACTGATTTATGCACTACTCGTTGTTCTTCCTCATATCGTATCACTTCATGAGCCACGCAATATAGAGATATATTTCTTAGACATTGTTTCCATAAAAGTTCTGGATAGAGTTTTGTATAGGTCAGGAATGTTCTTTTCCCAAAACAACAATATTTCACCCTTCGTTTTGCATAATTTAAAATCATCGGTATTGGTGAGATCCTCTACCTGTTGAATCATCACTTCCCTTTCTTTTTCTTTGGCTTGTTTTTCTAAAACTTTTTGTTCCTTGATTTTGTCTTGTTCAGACAAAAAGTTCCTACTTTTCTCGCGTTTTTCACTGTCAGTAATGAACTTAACCAAGTGGAATAAATGTTCCATCCATTCATCCGTATGGGTTAAGCCAAGGATGCAACCATTTAGATTAAAGCCAACATTAACCAGGCCTATATCTGATGATGTTTTATTTCTGATATTCAAAATGACATCTTCATCCAGTTCATTTTCTGCAATGAATTCGTCTATATAGTGTTGGTACTCTGGAGATAGAAAACCGTCAAAGGTATATCGAACAACGGTGGTGTATCAAAAAGTATGCTAAAAAAAAGCAGGTTGAATTTTGATAAAATAGAGAAATGCAAATAACTCTAGAAATCAAATGTCCAACCTGCCTCAGTGACAGTATAAAGAAAAATGGCATCAAAGTAGATGGGAAACAAAACTACCAATGCAAAGACTGCAAACGTCAGTTTATTGGTGACCATGCTCTGAGCTATCTAGGATGTAATTCTGGCATTACTCGTAAAATATTACAGTTAATGGTCAGAGGCAGCGG
>NZ_JBLVOM010000127.1:0-1511 GCF_053543775.1 Acinetobacter endophylla
GGTATTCACTACACCCGAATTGCAAGTGATCATTGGGACAGTTTCATCACTGCTTTTAAAAACTGCAAGCAAAGTATTGGTAAGTTTTTTACTGTAGGAATTGAAGGTAATAATTGCAAAATAAGGCATCGAATAAGGCGTGGTTTTAGAAGAAGTTGTAATTTCTCCAAAAAGCTTGAAAACCATTTTAAAGCCTTCGACTTAACCTTCTTTTACATCAATAATGGCTTCATTTAATGTCAGCATACTTTTTAAAACACCACCAAGTTTTCTAATAAATATTAAACTAAAGCTAATATTGCTGAAGTTAAGGTTCGAGTGGCATATAAAAAATTAGAATTACCAATTTTTGATGATGCTTTTAATCACAAGAGAACAATGAGTTTGCTATTAAATTAATAACAAACTCAAATAAAAATTAATCTCTAATATCCCAAATCTTTTTTAATCTCTGAACTGTATATTCCCATTTAGGAGTGACTGGTTTTGCTATTGTATTTTGATTACCAAAAAAACCTAATTCTTTAACTGGATTATCTGCTAAATATATCCATTTCACTGGTACTACATATTCAGCATTATCTTCTCCATTCTCTAGGCATGTAAGATATTTACCTTCTAATTCCTTATCTTTGGAAAAATCATCTATAGAAGTCTTTGGCCCTATCACTTCAGCAAAACCAATATAGCCCTTCTTCGGAATATTAACCCATACTCTATTACCCTCATTAAGAAGATTCAGTGTATTGGTATACCAGCTTCCTCCCCCGGCTGATATAAAGCCATATTTCTTTGCATCATCCAAACTACGTCCATCTTCCTCATAGCCAAAAGAACAATAAAACTCATTATTCCAGGGTAACTGATTTGTTTTACTTATTGCTCTTTCTTCACTTTCTTGAGGATCTATCAACCAAGAGCGACTGATGTATTTAGAATTATTATCCTCAAAGACTTTGAAAAACATGACATTAATATTAAGTGTGGTGTATTTATTCAAATAATTAATTATTCTTTCTGAGCTTGCATCTAATTCACTCGATACAATTACCATAGAATGATTCTGATTTAATGATTCTTCAGATAGCTCATTACCAAACTTGGCTTCAAATGCATTTGATAAACTTACGTTTTGGTTAGGGTCTGTTGACATTTCAAGTATAGAATTTACCCGATAAAGGTAGCCAAATAAATATACAAGCTAATGCAACTGCCCCCTCATAGCTACACTTTAGCTTATCATATCGTGTTGCTATTCCTCTGAACTGCTTTAACCTACAAAATGCATTCTCAACTAAGTGTCTGATTTTATATAAATACCAATCCATATGATCATTATTTGACTGAGTATTTGATTTTCTTGGAATATTCGCTTTAGTTTTTTTCACAGATATTTGTTCTCTTAATGATTCAGAGTCATATCCTTTGTCTGCACAACATACTTCCGTTTCACCCAAATCAAGTTTTTCAATCATTTTGGGAGCAATCTTGACATCATGTATCGTTCCATC
>NZ_JBLVOM010000128.1:0-1512 GCF_053543775.1 Acinetobacter endophylla
CATTAGGTCTTTGTGCTCTTGCATGTCTTATATAGCGCCATCCTGGTGCTTATTTTTTATTATATGGAACTTCCTGTTCCTGACCATTCAATAATATGAAAATTCCAGTATGCCGCATAGCAGCAAAGGGCCGAGATTCACGTAAGCCTAGGCCTACAAAATAGCCTAAATTTCATCCACAGAAATTGGGGATAGTTTTTACCCTGGAAGAGTTGATAACATTCGGAAAATGTCAAAATTGATCATTTTTAAGCCGACTTGTTTCAAAATCGGATTTTTGGGCATTTTGTGATCAGTGTGAAATTTTTAAGTTATTGATATTAATATACAAGTGTTGTTATTCACCAATTAAAATGTCTATGCGATAAACCATTTAAAATGTCCTGTTTTTAACCACAAGAGTCAAGCACAGGATTTAAATTTCTTTGTTCAATAACAGCTTTCTGAGCTTTACGACTCGGCATACTTTTCTTGAGGCGGGAACGTTTATTCTGTTTTTCCAATGCTTCATACTGTTGCTGGATATGGGCCAGAACCGAACCTAATCTTTTATTCTCAACCACTGCATTTTGCTGTAGTCCAGCCAGTTTATTGAAGACGCTATAATAGATCTTCCGTCCCTCATACATGATGGCGATAGTTCCATCCGGGTACTCCAGAAATGAAATGTATTGCCCAGCAAGCTTATGATTCAGCTCTGTCGGTTCAAGCATATAAATACACTTGTCATAGGTCAGAGTCAGATTCTTGGTGACCTTACGCGGTTCCTGCCAGGTAAAAATATCATCCAGTTCAAGATCAGATTCGGCTAATGGTCGATGTAAATTCTTTGAGTTTCGTGCACATTTAGCGAACTTCTGATTGAAATGCTCAATAAAGCAGGGTAGCCATGCATTGGCTTCGGCAATCGAACCCATGCCTTCCAGGCGAATCTCCTTAATCAGGCGGTCCTAAAGGGTTCTGTTGGCACGTTCTACACGGCCTTTGGCCTGTGGGGAATTGGCGAAGATAATATCAATGTTTAACTCATTCAGAATCCGGCCAAATTGCGTGATCTTACTATCTTGACTCGATTTTTGATTGACTCGGAATACCGAGTGTTTATCGCTATAAAAGGCCAAAGGCTTGCCGTATTGTTCAATGTAGGCTCGGGTTGAAAGCATATAGTCAAAGGTTGTTTAAGCCTCACAAAAGCGCAAATGCAACAGCTTGCCAGTAGCATCATCGATATACACCAATAAACAGCACTTAGCAGCGCGTCCTTCGAACCAGTCATGATATGAGCCATCAATCTGAATCAGTTCACCGAAGCAATCACGGTTATAACGTGGCTGATATGGACGCTTCAGGCGCTTGGATCGAGGAATCCACAGGTCATTGGCCGTCATCCAGCGCCGAAGCGTTTCTACCGGGATATTCAGGTCAAACATGCTGCTGAGCTTTTCATGCGCCAAGGTGGGTCCAAAGCCCAGCAAATGTTCAGCAATAATGGAAAGGCACTTTGATTTTAAC
>NZ_JBLVOM010000129.1:0-1119 GCF_053543775.1 Acinetobacter endophylla
TCCAGATTTTATGAAGTTTTACTTTTGGAGGTTCCTATGACAGCAGGACGACCGGCCAAATCATTGCAAGAAAAGATTTTAAGCGGTGCACGAATTCGTGATGACCGTGATGCAGATGCTCAAGTGGCAAATGCAGCAGTCGATTTGGGAATGCCACCTTGCCCACGATGGATAAAGGGGGCGGCAAAAAAACACTGGGACGTATTAGGCCCGAAACTGGTTCAGGCCGGTTTGCTTAGTGTGGTGGATGGCGATGTCTTCGGCCTTCACTGCGACAACATTGCAGCCTATGAACAGGTTTGTGAAAAGCTCGAAAAAATAGATGACTGGATTTCAACAACCCCGAATGGTTTTGAAGTTCAGGCCGCCTGGCTCCAGGTGCGTAACAAACTGCAAGAATTGATTATTAAAACTGCCCGGGAATTTGGCTTAACGCCAGCTGCCCGTTCAAGTGTCAAAGTGGATAAAGCCAAGCAGCTCAGTTTGTTGGGGGCTGACCAAGCCACAAATGTAGACAACGACCCCTATGCGGGATATATGCCGCGTTCATAAGTGAGTTTCTATGCGTGATTATTTCAAAATCGCGCTCCAGTACTGCCATGACGTGCGATCCGGAGTGCGTACTGCAGGGCAGTTGGAAAAACTTGCGGCCAAACGTTTCTTAAGCGACTTGACCCGGTCGGGTTATCCAGTGGTCTCGGATGATCCTGAACTCGAAGAACTGTTAAAAACCCTGAAAGTTGGGACCAAACCGGCCGATATTCATTTTGATTATACCTTTGATATCGAAAGCGCCAGACATGCCTGTTTCTTTATTGAAACCTGTCCGCACACCACGGGGACTCTGGCAAAAATTCAGCCAAACGGCTTAAGGCATATGCTGGTCATGGAGCCATGGCAGGTATTCATCACGGTCAATATCTTTGGCTGGTTGAATACGGAAGGGCTGCGACGATTCATTTACTTCTATATTGAGGTGGCCAAAAAGAATGGAAAATCTACATGGATCGCAGCCGTCGCCCTATACATGGCTTTTGTCGATGGTGAACCAGGGGCTGAAGTATATTCAGCTGCTACTTCGCGGGAACAGGCCAATATCATTTTCGGTACGGCCAAGAC
>NZ_JBLVOM010000130.1:0-1226 GCF_053543775.1 Acinetobacter endophylla
AGCGGCATCCCACTGCTTAGTTAGCTGATCTAATTTAGCAGTAGCAGCTTGTAATTTAGCAAGGGTAAGTTGCAATTCTAAACGACTCATAGGAAGCTCCTTTGGTTAAGTTCACGTACATGACGCTCTAGATCCTCTGTATGACCAGATTCCACAGCTTCAACGATGTCTTGTACATGTTTTACATATTCTTCTGCTTTAAAAGTTACATATCCAGCTTGATTAAGATTTTGCATAAGACCTGAAATCTCTTGCATTTGTTTCAAAATCTCAGTCAGAGTAGGATTTTCTTTTCTAAGATAATTAATATTTAGGGATTTACGACAACGACTTAAAACAATATTTGCTGCACTTAAGATTTTGTCGTAAGCATCATTCACAATTTCTTCAAGACCTAATCTTTCGTCGTCGGTCAAGTCTTCAAGTTTTACACCATGAATCATGTCTATATCCTTTATATTAGGTCAGCTGCACAAAAGTCAACCAGGTTATCCACAGATAACAAAAATATATATAACTTTTCCTATCTTTTCAGATAAAAAATTAGGGGAATTATTTCCCCTAAGTTAAAGCAGGCCACATTTTATACATTATATGCAACAATCACAACATTAATTTAATATTCTTAAGAGTGTTTTAATTCTTCTTATTCAACATCAAAAACCTTTCATATTTAATATTTTAGCCAGCTCAATATTTGCAGTTCCATCCATAGCATTTGAGAAATTTAATAATTCTTTTCGAATAATATCCAAATTCACATAGCGTTTAAGGCTGTTCCAGTCATCGTGGAGCGTATATTGCTGAATCTGAGGGATAGTCAGTCCCTGTTCTGCCAAACGTGTAGCAGCCTCATGCCGTAGGTCATGGAAGCGTAGGTCATCAATACCTGCTTGTTTCTTAATTTTCTGCCACTGCTTCGCAATATTGTTTTCATGGCATGGAATCAGCATTGATTCATCACCGCCACGTTTAAGCATACGATTACGGATCTCTGGCTGCAGTAGCAGATCAATAATTTCTAATGCCTGGTCTGACACTACAAACCACTTATTATTCGTTTTCTTGGTCGGATGTTTCACCGCTTCCAGGTACCATTTTTTGTGTTCACGATCAAAGTTTTCAATCTTTAAACGCGACAATTCCCCTAGCCGTCTACCTGTATAAATATCCAGCCACATGATCAGATGAATAGGCACACTGGAATGATTACGCAGATGAAAGTC
>NZ_JBLVOM010000131.1:0-3297 GCF_053543775.1 Acinetobacter endophylla
GAATTTGGCCTGTGGGTCGTTCTATTTGAACCATAAGATCATGGTGTCCAACTAAAGCGTCTCTCAAATATAGATTAAGTTCTGGAGAGTTTTTAGGGTTTTGTTTAAGAAGGTTTTGAACTAGCTGGATTTTCCCTTCTAATTGGGTACGATCTTGCGTTTCAAAATGATGCATCACTAATTTATGGATGAAAAACCCCATCATAATGAGAATGAATATAGTCGATAATGAGAAAATAATACCAATACGAAAACTGATAGATTTGAATAAGTTATTATTCATTTTCTACCTCTAATACATACCCCATTCCTCTAATATTTTGAATTAACTTAGGGGTAAAATTACTATCTACTTTATTTCTTAATCGTTTAATAGCGACTTCAACTACATTTGTATCACTATCAAAGTTCATATCCCAAATTTGAGATGCAATAAGTGCTCTTGGTAGAATTTCACCTCTTCTACGCATAAAAAGCTCCATAAGAGCAAATTCTTTAGCCGTTAAATCAATGCGTTGACCTGCTCGTGTTACCCGACGTTTTCTCAAATCAAGTTCTAAATCAGCAATCTTAATAATATTATTATCTTCTCTTTGTTGCCCTCGTCTAAGGAGCGTTTTTATTCGAGCTAGAAGCTCTGCAAAAGCAAAAGGCTTAACTAAATAATCATCAGCGCCTAGCTCTAATCCTTTTACTCGATCTTCGATTTGATCTCGGGCGGTAAGAAAAAGAATGGGCATTGTTTTACCGCTGCTACGAATATCATTGATAATATTCCAACCATTTAGTCCAGGTAACATCACGTCTAAAATAATTAAGTCATACTCTTCAGAAAGAGCTTGATGTTTACCCGTTAACCCATCTGTAACCCAGTCGGTAATATAGCCAGCTTCGGATAAACCTTGCTTGAGATAATCACCAGTTTTTTGTTCATCTTCAACTAATAGTATTCTCATCTCAGAATCCTAAGTTATTCATTAAAACTATAATAACGTTATAAAACATCTGATCGAGATAGATTACAAAAATGTCATTTTCAAGTCACTTAGATGTTCAGTGCTTCACTTTATTGTAGTAGCATGAAATTAACTTTTAGAGAAACTTATGAAAACTGTAGTGCGTCGTAGTCTAACAATTTTAATGTGTGCTGGAACTTTAATTGCTGGTACTCAATCTTGGGCAAAAGATGTATCAACCTCAAGTGCCACTAAAACGGTAAAAGCACAGGAACCTTGTACAAAACCTTGTAAAATGGAAAAAGATGACAAGACTCAGCAAGATCATAGTCAACATCAGTCTCCTAACTCATCTGACATGTCAAAAATGGATCATTCTATGATGAATATGGACCATTCTAAAATGGATCATTCAAAGATGAATATGCCTGGTAGCAATAAATAATTTTATAAATAGCGAGAAAGAAGTATTAAAGTTTATACTAAATATTTGCTTTATTACTTCAATCTTGACCTTTCTAAAGGTGAGATAGAATGTCAAAAAAGTTAAGTCATATACTCTTAATTGGAGTTGGTTTATTTTCATCAACTTGGGTAATGGCGGCAGTTAAAGAATATGATTTAACAATCGCTGAACAAACTGTAAATATCACAGGAAAACCAGTTGAGAGAATTACTGTAAATGGTAAATTCGTTGCACCACTTCTTGAATTTGAAGAAGGTGATGAAGCCGTTATCCGTGTTCACAATAAGTTAAAAAATCAGGACTCTTCAATCCATTGGCATGGCTTATTATTACCTGGAATTATGGATGGTGTACCTGGATTTAACAAATTTAATGGCATTGCCCCTAATAAAACTTATGAATATAAGTTTAAAGTCCGCCAAAATGGTACTTATTGGTATCATTCACATAGTAAAGGACAAGAACAAGACGGTTTATATGGTGCTTTTGTTATTTATCCTAAAGATAAAACTCCACTAACAGCTGCTGAAAAAACCGATAAAGATTACGTTGTTTTGCTTTCTGATTTTCATAATTCGACAAGTGATCAAATTATGAAAAATATTAAAAAAGAAGCAGACTACTATCAGAACCGCCGCGAAACAGTATTCGATGTATTAAAACAAGTTAAACGTGATGGGCTAAAAGCGACTTGGCAAGACCGTTCTATGTGGAATCAGATGCGAATGCTGAAAACAGATATGTCCGATGTGACTGGTTATACATTTTTAATGAATGGCAAGACACCTCAGCAAAATTGGACGGGTAACTTCAAAGCTGGTGAAAAAGTTCGCCTTCGTTTTATTAATGCTTCCGCTATGTCATTCTTTGATGTACGCATTCCAAACCTAAAAATGACTGTAGTCAGTGCTGATGGTCAACCTGTAAAGCCCGTTCCTGTAGATGAGTTCCGTATTGGTACTGCTGAAACTTATGACGTAATTGTGGAACCAAAACAAGCACATTACCAAATTGAAGCTGAATCTATTGATCGTACCGGTTTTTCAGTGGGAACATTACATGAAGAAAGCAGCCCAGCAGTCAAACAAATTGAGATGCCTAAGCCTCGTCCTCGTTCTTTATTGACTATGGAAGATATGGGAATGAATCATGATATGTCATCTATGAAAGATATGAATCACGATATGTCTTCTATGAAAGGTATGGATCATGATATGTCTTCTATGAAAGGTATGGATCATGATATGCCGATGAATAGCGCTACTGTTAAGGCGGCTTCAGACAAGAATGATAATACCGTATTTGGATGGGCAAATGCTTCAACACCTGAAGGTAATAAAGCATTGCAATATAGTGATTTGCAATCGTTAGATCCTCAAAAAGACACTCGTGCAGCTGAACGTGAAATAGAGATCCGTCTTGGTGGAAACATGGAGCGTTATATTTGGACAATAAATGGTAAAAAATTTAATGAAGCCGACCCACTAGTGGTGAAGTATGGTGAACGTATTCGCTTAAAATTTGTCAATGACAGTATGATGGCTCACCCAATGCACTTACATGGCATGTTTATGCAGCTTGAGAATGGTCAGGATCCAAGCAATATGCCAAACAAACATACGGTAATTGTTCCACCTGGGAAAACGATAACCACTCTACTCACAGCTGATGAGTTAGGTGAGTGGGCTATTCATTGTCACCTGCTTTACCATATGAGTGCAGGAATGATGAATAAACTCATTGTAGCTCAAGTGGAAGATGGTAATTCTACAAAGACTGTTCCTCAGTCCCAAGTAAATGAGAAGGGAGTAAATCCACATGCAAATCACTAAGAATTTCTTCTCAAAAACAGTCTTATCAATTGCATTAATAAGT
>NZ_JBLVOM010000132.1:0-1302 GCF_053543775.1 Acinetobacter endophylla
AGAGGCAACAGAGTCTGAAAAGGGATGGAAATATGGTGCAGGCATCGAATTAGTTTTTTAAAATAGTATGATTTGGATTCATGAATGGTAGCTTCGGCTACTATTCATGAATTATTACTATTTATTTTCGAATCTGTAAAACTAAAAAAGCTTAATTTTTGGTCTATTTTTATGCAGTGGTTAAAAACATGCTTATCGCTGTTTTTATCGTTTGCTATTCTTTTAGTAGGATCGGCTGCTACTACTTCGTCTGTACATCATCGGTGTTTAATGCCATCTGAATAGATGCATGTGGCATAGCCGTCTTCATCGATTTGAATCCTAAAGTGGCCCTAATGATCCGCTTTAGCTTGCCATGATTACATTCGATCACGTTATTTTTATACTTAACCTGCCTGTGCTCAAGATCTGGTGGACATTTTCTTTCCCATTTTAACCGTGACAAAGCACCTCCATATGTGTGCTTTATCTGTATCTATCACTTGTGGGGCCTTCCTTTGCCAGAAGATGCGGATACTGAGCATCCAAAAGTAAAAGAACTGCATGAGCTTCTTGCATGGTCTGAAGGTATGGTCTGGTGTTCACCTGAACGTCATGGTTCTATGAGTTCCATTTTTAAATCACAAATAGACTGGATTCCACTTGCAGGAGGAGCAATCCGTGCTACCCAAGGTAAAACCCTTGCCTTGATGCAAGTCAGTGGTGGATCACAGTCTGAACCGTACCGGGTTTGTCGGAGAGTCAATATTCTGAGAGACTATCCCGATGACAAAATTAAAATATACCCCTGAAATCAGAGAAAGAGCGGTTCAAAAAATTTGAAACTACCATCTTAATGATATACTCTAATTGATATACATTTAGATTGGGTTGTTTATAATGTTGATGCTTCGATTACCTGTAGAATTAGAAAAACAGTTAGATCAACTGGCTGAAAAGAGTCAAAGAACGAAATCATTTTTAGCCAGAGAAGCTATTTCTATGAGTATTGAGAGCTTATCGAAAAAATATATACATGAAAACAAAGGGTTAAGTTACATGAATATTAATCTATATGAAACTCTCGTTAAATTTTTTTCTACACCAGTTAATTTAGAAACTGAATCTAGAAAATCTAAATTTATTATGTTTAGTGAGGACGGAAAATTATTTGTTCACAATAACAAAGATAATATTCGCCCTTTAAGCACTGATGAAGTTGATAATTTTTATAAGATTTTTAAGGAAACTGGAAGTCGATCTCCATCAACCTATACCGATGTAACCTTCAACTCATCATATATTCTTGCTGCACTATCTCAT
>NZ_JBLVOM010000133.1:0-916 GCF_053543775.1 Acinetobacter endophylla
TAGCATTCGCAACCATTGCAACGGTTTGTGCATTCGTTGCCCCCATAGATTGAGCCATTGCAGCTGTAGCAGCTAGACTAGATCTGGCAACGTTATAATCAGAAACTGCTTTATTTTTTGCAGCAGTATAATTTGCAACTTTTGCAATTGTGTCAGTCACAGTTGTTTTTGCACTTAAAGCTATTACTGGTATATAGGTTCCAGCTATATACCCTGCCACAACCATTCCGCCGCCAACAACTAAATCAATGTTATCTGCAACAATTCCTAAACTATCAGCAAAGACACCCGTTGCACCGGTACCACGGTTAAGTTCACCAACGACTCGGGAAATAGCATTTGATAGTTTCTGAGCACCATCAGCCGCACTATTGACCATGGCATCGGCCAAAGCTTTGTTACCATCAGCACCAAGTAATAAACCTTTGTGCAGATCTGTCGCTGCCAGCTTACCATCAGCACCCAGTTTACGAATCTCGGCCGTACTTTTACCAGTAGCCTTAGATACATCATTTAAAATGTTCGGTGCAGCTACCATCAAGCTGAACCAGGCATCTGCTTCAACCTTACCTTTATCCAAAATCTTGCCATAGGCATCCATAGCCGACTGTGCTTTATCTACAGAAGTCGCATTATGTACAAATGAATAGGATAAAGAATCTGAAATAGCTAAAACCTGTTGGGTGTTATAGCCTAATTCTTGTAAGCCGCCCGATGTGGAAAGATAAACTTCCTGGGCTTCTTTTAATGAACGAAAAGTACCATTGGCTGTATTGTATAAGTGCTTCTGCACCATATCGTACTCTTCAGTACTTTTAGTGGCCTGGGAAATACGCGCTGCAGTTTGAGTATATTCATCGGCTATACGTACAACGCTACCAATAGAAACTGCTGCCAGTGATGCCTTTAAGGTTGT
>NZ_JBLVOM010000134.1:0-928 GCF_053543775.1 Acinetobacter endophylla
GGACTGCTCTATGTCGGCCTGGCCTTGATGGTTGGGGTGTCGGTCTGGGATTTCATCTCGCCAGCACATCGCCGCTGCGGGCCGGACAGCTGTGAATTGCCAGAACAACGTGGCTGACGGCAACAGCCGTAGCCACCACAGAAAAGGAAAAATACATGACCACCCTGAAAATCACCGGGATGACCTGCGACTCGTGCGCGGCTCACGTCAAGGAAGCCTTGGAGAAAGTGCCCGGCGTGCAATCGGCGCTGGTGTCCTATCCGAAGGGCACAGCGCAACTCGCCATTGAGGCGGGCACGTCATCGGATGCGCTGACTACCGCCGTGGCCGGACTGGGCTACGAGGCAACGCTTGCCGATGCGCCACCGACGGACAACCGCGCCGGCCTGCTCGACAAGATGCGCGGCTGGATAGGGGCCGCTGATAAGCCCAGTGGCAACGAACGCCCGTTGCAGGTCGTCGTCATTGGTAGCGGTGGCGCGGCAATGGCGGCAGCACTGAAGGCCGTCGAGCAAGGCGCGCACGTCTCGCTGATCGAGCGCGGCACCATCGGCGGCACCTGCGTCAACGTCGGCTGCGTGCCGTCCAAGATCATGATTCGCGCCGCCCACATCGCCCATTTACGTCGGGAAAGTCCGTTCGACGGCGGTATCGCGGCGACTGTGCCTGCGATTGACCGCAGCAAACTACTGGCCCAGCAGCAGGCGCGCGTCGAAGAACTGCGCCATGCCAAGTACGAAGGCATTCTGGACGGCAACCCGGCCATCACCGTTGTACATGGTGAGGCGCGTTTCAAGGATGAGCAGAGCCTGGTCGTCCGTTTAAACGATGGTGGCGAGCGCGTGGTAGCTTTCGACCGCTGCTTAGTCGCCACGGGTGCCAGCCCGGCCGTGCCGCCGATTCCAGGCCTGAAAGAGTCACCCTACTG
>NZ_JBLVOM010000135.1:0-768 GCF_053543775.1 Acinetobacter endophylla
GGTTGGGGGCTAGGAACAGCGGTCTTAACCCCGTTTGTAGAACAGTTACGGCAGCAGCATCAAGTTGAAGTATGGGATATTTTTGATCCTAACGTGGAAAGTATTTTGGCCGAAAAAGTCAGGCAGGCGAGTTCTATTGATGTCTTGATGGGATGGTCTTTGGGTGGACAGTTGGCACTTTTGCTGGCTAATGAAATCCAGCAACAACTGAAAATTGCCAAGCCAGTGATTTGCTGTATGTCAAATCCCTGTTTCGTGGCCAACGAAGCATGGCCACAGGCAATGCCAGTTGAACAATATACACAATTTAAATCCTCCATACTGGCTGATCCAAAACGCGGGATGCAGCGCTTCTGTACCTTGGTCACTTTAGCTGGCGCAGCAGCGCGTGAACGTGCAAAATTATTGCACCAACAGTTAAATAGTATTGATTTAAACTATCAGGTTAAGCATCTTTATCTATTGCAGCAATTAAATCTAGTGGATATCTTAAAAAATCATTCAGTCAAGATGCTATTTATATTTTCCGAGAATGATATGTTGGTTCCTTACAAAGTTAGTCAAGAATCTGTGTTTTTAACAACCCAAAATCTGAATTTGGTAAAAATACAGGGCACGCACGATGCCATCCTTTTTGATACCAAGTTACTCGTTGAGCCAATTTTAAAATTTTTAGCCGATCTGGCTTAAGCACAAAGAGATTGGTAGCTCTTGACGTTTCATTTTCAGATTTAACGCGCTAAGATCAGTTTTAGTTTTAATAATTGG
>NZ_JBLVOM010000136.1:0-715 GCF_053543775.1 Acinetobacter endophylla
CTGTATGACTCTAGGGATGCTGAATGCCTCACAAGCGGAACGTCTGAAAGATGCAGGGCTAGATTATTATAACCACAACCTTGATACCTCACGTGAATATTATGCCAATGTCATCAGTACACGTAGCTTTGATGACCGCTTAAATACGCTTGATCATGTACGTGATGCCGGAATTAATGTCTGTAGTGGCGGTATTGTCGGCTTGGGCGAAGGCGTACAAGACCGAGTCGGTTTGTTGTTTGAACTAGCGACTATGCCGATTCACCCGGGTTCGGTGCCCATAAATATGCTGGTTCCTATTGAAGGCACACCACTGGCCGATGTTGAAAAACTGGATGTGATTGACTGGATTCGTACTATTGCGGTAGCACGGATTATTATGCCGAAGAGTTATATCCGCTTGTCGGCAGGTCGTGAATCTCTCTCTGACTCTGATCAGGCACTGGCATTTATGGCTGGAGCTAACTCATTATTTTCAGGTGATAAATTGCTTACTGCCCCGAACAGTGGTGAAGGTAAAGACAAAGTCTTGTTTGCTAAATTAGGCTTAAAAGCTGAAGCTGCCAAGAAAACAGCTAAAGAATTGGCTGTAGATGCGATGCAACCTGCTTAATTAATCGTGTAACAAACAGGGATCATTTCAACTTGAATTGGTCCCTTTTTATTGGAGCAGACAAAATGAAGATACTGATGATTACGGGTTGGGGGCTAGGAA
>NZ_JBLVOM010000137.1:0-614 GCF_053543775.1 Acinetobacter endophylla
CGGTATTCCTGAAAGACCATGCGGTGGCAGGGGTTCCCCAAGCGGAGTGTGTCCAACCACTCTTCGTAGGCGAATGTCCATGCCTTGACCTTGCTTAAGGGAGCGAGTTGCAAGCGTAGGAGGAATTTGCCCATTCGCTGCTTGTACCGGTTCATATCTTCTTTTGCGTCCTCCCGAGCTCGAACGAGATCCCGGAGGGCCTCCTCTTCAGGGGACGGAATGTATACGCTAGTCAACTCGCCGGCACGAAACAGTTGGGCCAAACGCAGAGCATCCCGCTTGTCCGTCTTGATTCGGTCGCCGGCCCGCTGGGGGATGAGGGAAGGAGCTACAACTGTACAGGGAATGCCGGATTCAAGTAGCCAACGGTGAAGCATATACCCGGTGGGCCCGGCTTCATAGCAGACTTCTAACTCCACCCTGGATTCCCCAGAACCTCGTAGCTGCTGGAGAAGCTTTAGAACCCGTTCTTTAGTGTGTACGATAATCCCCCAAAAACGGGCATCGCTTCGGCCCTCGTCTGCGATGGCTACAGCAATTTTGGCTTTGGATACGTCTAATCCAATATACTTTTTGGCGATACTCATTAGTAAACCGACTCCTTTTTGTTTGTC
>NZ_JBLVOM010000138.1:0-868 GCF_053543775.1 Acinetobacter endophylla
CATTTTACCAAAACGGGCGATTTCTTTGTTTGTTTTTATTTTAAAAGATTGAAGAGACGTTTCCCACCTAAAGCAGCGGAGAGGACGGACTGATTGTGGAAAAGCGGCAGCGTTCGCCTTTGTGTCCGGATTTTCACCGCTAAGGGGAATAAAAAAATCTGGACACAAGAGCGATTGGAACAACGGTCCGTTCGCGGAGCGCTCACCTAAACGCCTACGCTAATCCTACTTTTTTAAAAAAGCTGTCCCAAGCAGCCATTTCATGGCTTTTGATATGCTCCCCATATAGTAGACAGGTGAAATAATAAAAACCTGTTTCTGTATGGGGAGCATTTTTATGGGGCAAAAAAAGTTTACGGCATTCGAAAAATTAACGATTCTCCAAGAAATAAAAGGAGGATACATCGGAGTGAAGGCCGCAGCTCGGAAGTTTGGAGTCACCAAGAACTCTATCGTGAAATGGCGACGACGTTATGAAGTATACGGTTACGAAGGGCTGGAAGTTCGGAGTCACAATCGAAAGTATACGGCCGAACTTAAACGCCAAGCTGTTAAAGATTATATCGAGGGCAGATTGTCGCAATATCAAATCATCGAGAAGTACCAGATTGCCAGTCGAACCCAACTCGCAAACTGGATTAAGAAGTATAATGGTCATAGCAACAGCTTTAAAGCTGACACAGGGGGAACTGTAGCTATGACCAAAGGACGCGCAACAACCTGGCAGGAACGGATAGACATTGTGCTGTATTGCCTGGCAAATGGACAAGACTACATGAAAACAGCGAATCAGTTCCACATTTCCTACCCGCAAATATATAGCTGGGTGAAGAAGTACGAAACTGGCGGTGAAGAGGCATTACGGGAT
>NZ_JBLVOM010000139.1:0-531 GCF_053543775.1 Acinetobacter endophylla
CGGCGGCAGCACTATAACCGCTAACGACAGCAGGATCGGAATGGTTTTATTCCATTTCCGTTCATAGGCTACAAAGAAGAAGAACCCGAAGGCCTGAATCATAAATCCAATTCGCAGCAATGGCAGCAGATTGGCCGATATCATTAACATAAAGCCGCTGTCCGAACCGGAAGAAAGCAATTGTATAACAACACCAATCAGATAATACCAAATGAACGATCTGGGAAGTCTCCATTCACGCGCAGGCTTCAGCTTAGGGACTGCGTAGTCCATGCTGTTCAGAATCGGCCGAACAATAGAGTGGGTAATGACGGCAAGCACGAACGAGCTTACAATCAGCGCCATAGGGATCATTTGAATCGTCATGTGACTGAGCTGCCATACATCCTCGGACGTAAAGTTCAGATCACTCATCAGAGGATTGGTGGCCCCCAGTTGTTCCAGCGGCGACATTACCATCTGCATGACATCGTTAACGTAAGTGGTCAGATCAAAATCAAATAGGGCTGTTCCCAGCAGTAAGAGCAGCAG
>NZ_JBLVOM010000140.1:0-581 GCF_053543775.1 Acinetobacter endophylla
ACCACGACTGATAACACCATTTTTAAAGGCTGCATCAAATAATTTACTCTGCAGTGAAGAAGTGTATTCACGGTTAGCTGCTGCAGCATCACGCGTATTGGCTGCATCGGTGGTCATCGCATTGGCTTTACCACGGACAGCCCCAGCCGCACCATTGGCCGCTCTGGTAGTAATATCCAGCTGACTATTAACCAAGCCAGCAGCCTGAGTATTTTTATCCAGCCCAGCTTTACTTTGATCAAGCTTGGTTGTTAAACCTGCAATTTCTTCAATGATATTGCTACTTAAGCCAAGCTTATTAAACTCAGCCAAAGCTTCATTGCCGGTGATTGCTCCATTTTTCAAGTCTTCTAAAATACTGTTGTATTTTGTCCACTTTGAAACATCAAAACCCAAATCCCAAGTGACTTTCAACTCGCCCAAAGATTGAATGGTTTGCTGAATTTCATCTCGATTTTCAGACATGGCATTCTTGATTTTGGTACGTTCAGTAATCAGCTGTTGTTCATTGAGTTTTTGATAAGCATCAGTTAAATCACGCACGGTCGGGATCTGACTGGCTAGTGAATCAGTCGCCTTTT
>NZ_JBLVOM010000141.1:0-1057 GCF_053543775.1 Acinetobacter endophylla
ATATTCTAAGAAGACAAATGAAACATATGGCTCAACGTGCAAAAGTCAGTCCTTTGAGAATCAGCTTTCATATTGCATCTATTGGCATTCTGAATATATTAAGATTCGACTCTTTAGACTCCGCAGGTAATTTACCTAAACATTTAGAAAGTTTACTGGAAAAATCTAAGAGATATGTTTTGCCTGAGAGGGGAGTGAGGAGTTGCCCACGAGTTGTGAAAGGAACACCACGGAAATACCCAAGAAAATGCCAGTCAATTTCTTAACTGACCGGCATCACTTTAATTAAGGGCTTTCAGATGATTCAGATTTTTTGTCTTTCTCATTTCCATAATCTAAAGCAACCTGTTGCGCTTCGGCGGCGGCAGTTGCTTCTATTGGGATGGATTCATCTGCAATAGCTACTGTTCCAGTAAATCCAAATAAGCTCAGGATTAGAATCTTTGAATACTTTTCCATCTGAATTTCCTCTGCGTTTCTAAAATTTAATTTCAGTGTAGAGGGTAAGTTTAAATTCCGATGTATGAGCTATGTCTGCATATGTAAGATATTCAGGATCCAAGTTATAGAACCTCGGGTTTATGTAAGAATACTTATCGGATGAGTTTTTTTGTAGCGTTGACTGGCCAAATACAGACCGATTTTCTTGAAAATCTTTTATAGGGAAGATAATTTAATGGCAAATTATAAAAAGAGCATAGCAATGGTCAACTGCGGTAATCCCCCCTACAATAAAATCCAAGAAGACATAAACAATATGAAACCAACTACGATGAAATGGATCGGCAATAATATTGAGTTAAATGACATGCAGGGTGTCCATACTTTCTTATTAAGTTTAGAAGAAGAAGGTGGTGTTGATTAATCGCAGTATGTCATGAGTCTTATACAGGACATCGCCCAGTACATAAGGTTAAGTTTGAAAAGAATTAGCACCTCCTCTGAGAGATTTTTCTTTACCAGCCCTGTTTTTGTAACATCTAGTAATTTTTTTGTAACCTTATTGTTATTTATTGTTCACTTTGTTTATTATATAAAAGATAAAAGGTGGAGAATT
>NZ_JBLVOM010000141.1:1090-1899 GCF_053543775.1 Acinetobacter endophylla
ATTTATGAAATGGGACAAGGACTTAATTGGACTTTATAAACGCTTTCTCAGTTTAAAAAAAGTCCTCAATTGATGGCATTAATTTATTTATCAGAAGTTTCAGAATTTTGATCTTATACTTGGCTGACTAAAGATGAATATTATCTATATTGGTGATATTGTTTACCTAGTTTACGGTAGTCATCCAATGATGGTTGAAAAATTGCAGGATAATTTAGCTACTTGTATATGGTTCAGTGATAAAAAACATTTTTTCCGTAAGAATTTTCCCTTAAATATCTTAATAAAAAAAACGTAATTCAACAAAATATACCTGGGCGAATTCAAAGCTCATAGTGTACAGGTCATTTCGACCATGGCATGTGTTACTGATCTGAACAATGAATCACTGGTAGAATTTGCTGCTGAGGAACATGGATTTAAAGAGCTACTTAGTGAAGTCATGAAAATGAATTACGGTGCATTTCAAAACTATGTTATCGCTTGAACTGAGGATCAGAAAGCTTGTTTGAATTGATGTATTTCATCCGCAGATTATGCGCGAATGCTAAGAAATCTGGAGTTCGAATATTAACCAAAAAGAAGATCATTTTTTGATTTATGCGAGAGATCTATTTTATTTTTATATTTATAAGGCTAAACTTGCCTCCAATTTAATACTGGTATGTACCACTTAATTTTAGGGCGTGTCTTCAATATTAAATGTATTTAAAAATACTGTTTGCATGTTCGCCTAAACAAGATTTTCCATTATTACATAATGATCTGGCTCAGGAATATTGATAATGACCACAATGACTGATGATTTA
>NZ_JBLVOM010000141.1:1919-2673 GCF_053543775.1 Acinetobacter endophylla
ATGATTTAGGTCATGGTATGGGCAATGCCTGGGAACATAAAGACTGGGCACATATTTCTGATCCAGAATTACAAAGCCTGCAGCAGCATTATTCCTGTTTACAAGGTCATATTCAGATTTTGTGGTGTAGTCCCCGGCCATTTTCATCTGCGGCGCTGGTCAAGGTGGAGCAGGATTTTGTGAGCAGGGATGAAGCAGTCGCGCATCAGTATTTGATCAAGCGCAGTCATTGTTCATTTCGTCGTGCCCACGATATTTTACAGGAGCATGCCGTTCTTCAGCATTTAGCCAGCAAAGAAATTCCTGTTGCAGCATTGATTAGGTCAAATCAAGATCTGACTGCTTTAGAGGTGGGTGACTGGACCTATGAAGTTTATGCAAAAGCAGCCGGTTTAGATCTGTATGCAGATCAGCAATCCTGGAAACCTTTTTTCTATGCTGAACATGCTGCGAAAGCGGGGCAATTGCTGGCAAAGTTACATATGGCCATGCAGGATTTTCCTGAGCACCAAGGCCGATCAGCATCTTATTTATTGTCCAATCAGCAGCTTTTAGACAGTGAAAATATCGTTACAGCCATTCAACGGCGCATTGTAAACAGTCCAGAATTAAGCCGTTACTGTGCCGACAAAAATTTAGATCCTTACTTTTTAGATCAAATCTTACAGGTTCACCAGCGTATTCAGCCTGTATTGCAACAGGCAAGCAGAATTTGGACCCATAACGATTTACACGCTTCTAATCTATTCTGGTC
>NZ_JBLVOM010000142.1:0-487 GCF_053543775.1 Acinetobacter endophylla
GTCCCAAGTTACACCACACTGGGCATGGCCTCGTTATTGCCGCATCAGACTTTGGAGTACAAAGAGGCCGCAGGGGATGATGTTTTAGTAGATGGGCAATCTAGCAAAGGGACTGCAGCACGATCCAAAATTCTGGCTGCCTATAATGGATTGGCAGTAACCGCTGAAATGGTAAAAGGCTGGTCGCGTGATGAAGGCCGTGAAGCACTCAAAGACCATGAGCTGATTTACGTTTATCACAACGTGATTGATGCACGCGGTGACAGCGCCTCGACAGAATCAGAAACCTTTATGGCGGTGGAACATGCTATTGAAGAGCTGACTGAACTCAGCCGTAAAATTTTAATGCACTTCAATATTTCTACCCTGTTGATTACAGCCGACCATGGCTTCTTGTTCCAGCAAAGTAAACTGGAATCTGCGGATCGTTCAAGCTTGACTGAAAAACCAGCCAATACATTGAAGAGCAAAAAACGCTATGTGATTG
>NZ_JBLVOM010000143.1:0-497 GCF_053543775.1 Acinetobacter endophylla
TATAGCGTATGGACCCTTTTTGATCACCTTAATAAATAATCCAACCATCACAACACCCAGAATGGCATAAATTGCTGTAAAGGAGATTACCGAAAACAACACTTGTCCGCTCGTAATATTAGGTGACACACTGTCCTTCGTCTGCATATATCCAAATACCGTCCATGGCTGGCGTCCGAACTCTGTCATGACCCAACCTGCCGTATTGGCAATCGGAGGAAGCATCAGCCCCCATAACATGAAACGCATAAACCAGGTGTTCGGGCGGTCCATCTTCTTGCGCCACATTAAGTAGATGGCATACATACTGAGCATAATCATCGCTGTACCCGCCAGAATCATAATCCGGAAGCTCCAGAATGTCGTGCGTACTGGCGGAATATAATCCCCTGGACCATACTCTTGTTCATATTGAGCCTGCAGCTCATTCATCCCTTTAACTTCACCGGAGAACTTGCTGTACGAAAGGAAACTCAGCAGATACGGCACTTTGAACT
>NZ_JBLVOM010000144.1:0-3214 GCF_053543775.1 Acinetobacter endophylla
CACTACCATCAGCGCTAAGAGGTTTCACTTCTGAGTTCGGGAAGGGATCAGGTGGTTCACTCTTGCTATGGTCGCCAGCACAACTGGTATGATTACTTACTGAGGTCTTATGGTTGCCTTAGCTTTCTTCAAATCTTGCACTCTGTTCAAAGCAGTGCTTTGAACATCGTTCATTAACAGATATATCTGAGTTGGGTATTTTGTTCTTTAGCGTTCACTAAATCAAGCTGTTTTGCTTAATATCGAATCAATCGATCCTCACTTCTTTCGAAGTTCGTACAACAACTGTTTGGGTGTTGTATAGTCAAGCCTCACGAGCAATTAGTATTGGTCAGCTTCACATATCACTATGCTTCCACATCCAACCTATCAACGTCGTAGTCTTCAACGGCTCTTTAGGAGACATAAAGTCTCGGGGAAATCTTATCTTGAGGTAGGCTTCCCGCTTAGATGCTTTCAGCGGTTATCCCTTCCGAACATAGCTACCCGGCGATGCCACTGGCGTGACAACCGGTACACCAGAGGTTCGTCCACTCTGGTCCTCTCGTACTAGGAGCAGATCCTCTCAAATTTCCAACGCCCACGGTAGATAGGGACCGAACTGTCTCACGACGTTCTAAACCCAGCTCGCGTACCTCTTTAAATGGCGAACAGCCATACCCTTGGGACCTGCTTCAGCCCCAGGATGAGATGAGCCGACATCGAGGTGCCAAACACCGCCGTCGATATGAACTCTTGGGCGGTATCAGCCTGTTATCCCCAGAGTACCTTTTATCCGTTGAGCGATGGCCCTTCCATACAGAACCACCGGATCACTAAGACCTACTTTCGTACCTGCTCGACTTGTGGGTCTCGCAGTTAAGCGCGCTTTTGCCTTTATACTCTACGCGTGATTTCCGACCACGCTGAGCGCACCTTCGTACTCCTCCGTTACTCTTTAGGAGGAGACCGCCCCAGTCAAACTACCCACCAGACATGGTCCTCGTCCCGGATAACGGGACAGAGTTAGAACCTCAATATTACCAGGGTGGTATTTCAAGATTGGCTCCACCGAAACTAGCGTCTCGGTTTCAAAGCCTCCCACCTATCCTACACAAGTAAGATCAAAGTTCAATGTCAAGCTGCAGTAAAGGTTCACGGGGTCTTTCCGTCTAGCCGCGGGTACACCGCATCTTCACGGCGAATTCGATTTCACTGAGTCTCTGCTGGAGACAGCGCCCCCATCATTATGCCATTCGTGCAGGTCGGAACTTACCCGACAAGGAATTTCGCTACCTTAGGACCGTTATAGTTACGGCCGCCGTTTACTGGGGCTTCGATCAAGAGCTTCGCTTACGCTAACCCCATCAATTAACCTTCCAGCACCGGGCAGGCATCACACCCTATACGTCCACTTTCGTGTTTGCAGAGTGCTATGTTTTTAATAAACAGTTGCAGGGGCCTGGTTTCTGAGGCTGTCGGCCGCTCAAGGAGCAAGTCCTATCACAGACAACAGCGTACCTTCTCCCGAAGTTACGGTACCATTTTGCCTAGTTCCTTCAGCAGAGTTCTCTCAAGCGCTTTGGTCTACTCGACCTGACCACCTGTGTCGGTTTCGGGTACGATTCCTGTGTAACTGAAGCTTAGAGACTTTTCCTGGAAGCATGGTATCAGCCACTTCACTGTACAAGTACAGCTTGCTATCAGTTCTCAGCATAGAGTACCCCGGATTTGCCTAAGATACATGCCTACAACCTTCCACCTGGACAACCAACGCCAGGCTGACTTAACCTTCTCCGTCCTCTCATCGCATTACACAGAAGTATTGGAATATTAACCAATTTCCCATCGACTACGCCTCTCGGCCTCGCCTTAGGGGTCGACTCACCCAGCCCCGATTAACGTTGGACTGGAACCCTTGGTCTTT
Source organism: Acinetobacter endophylla (assembly GCF_053543775.1). Lineage (NCBI taxonomy): Bacteria > Pseudomonadati > Pseudomonadota > Gammaproteobacteria > Moraxellales > Moraxellaceae > Acinetobacter > Acinetobacter endophylla. The sequence continues at coordinate 1,907 of NZ_JBLVOM010000144.1, forward strand.
CAGCGTGCGAGTTTTTCACTCGCATTGTCGTTACTCACGTCAGCATTCGCACTTCTGATACCTCCAGCAGACTTCTCAATCCACCTTCATCGGCTTACAGAACGCTCCCCTACCACGCATAATAAATTATGCATCCGCAGCTTCGGCATATAGTTTTAGCCCCGTTACATCTTCCGCGCAGGCCGACTCGACTAGTGAGCTATTACGCTTTCTTTAAAGGGTGGCTGCTTCTAAGCCAACCTCCTAGCTGTCTATGCCTTCCCACATCGTTTCCCACTTAACTATAATTTTGGGGCCTTAGCTGGCGGTCTGGATTGTTTTCCTCTTGACTACGGACGTTAGCACCCGCAGTCTGTCTCCCGGATAGTACTCATTGGTATTCGGAGTTTGCATCGGTTTGGTAAGTCGGGATGACCCCCTAGCCGAAACAGTGCTCTACCCCCAATGGTATTCGTCCGAGGCGCTACCTAAATAGCTTTCGGGGAGAACCAGCTATCACCAAGTTTGATTAGCCTTTCACCCCTATCCACAAGTCATCCCCTGGCTTTTCAACGACAGTGGGTTCGGTCCTCCAGTTAGTGTTACCCAACCTTCAACCTGCTCATGGATAGATCACCTGGTTTCGGGTCTATACCCAGCAACTAAACGCCCTATTAAGACTCGGTTTCCCTACGGCTCCCCTATGCGGTTAACCTCGCTACTGAATATAAGTCGCTGACCCATTATACAAAAGGTACGCAGTCACCGGACTAAGCCGGCTCCCACTGCTTGTATGCATGCGGTTTCAGGATCTATTTCACTCCCCTCACAGGGGTTCTTTTCGCCTTTCCCTCACGGTACTGGTTCACTATCGGTCAGTCAGGAGTATTTAGCCTTGGAGGATGGTCCCCCCATATTCAGACAAGGTTTCACGTGCCTCGCCCTACTCGACATCATCATATAAGCCCTTTCGTGTACAGGACTATCACCGTCTACGGTCGCACTTCCCAGAGCGTTCCACTAGAACTTATATGACTTAATGGGCTCTTCCCCTTTCGCTCGCCGCTACTGAGGGAATCTCAATTGATTTCTTTTCCTAAGGGTACTGAGATGTTTCACTTCCCCTCGTTCGCCTTGCAACACTATGTATTCATGTTGCAATACCTACCTTATGGTAAGTGGGTTTCCCCATTCAGACATCTCCGGATCACAGGATATTTGCCGCCTCCCCGGAGCTTTTCGCAGGCTATCACGTCTTTCATCGCCTCTGACTGCCAAGGCATCCACCACATGCACTTAATTACTTGACTATACAACCCCAAACAGTCG
>NZ_JBLVOM010000145.1:0-466 GCF_053543775.1 Acinetobacter endophylla
ACGACTTTCCAGCCATTCTACTGCAAACGTTGTAGGTGCCGAGATGATGAGAACCTGGGAGTTGAAGGTTAGAGCCTTGGTAGCTTTAAACCAGGTATCGAAACTCGGCTTGCTTAATTTGGTTTGAACAATAGATAAAATTTGCTGCCATAATTCGGAAGTATGGCTGTCCACAGACTGTCACTCCTTTAAATCTTCCAAATGTGGCATCAGCCATGAAGTGGAAATGTCGAAGAAAATAAGTAAATGGGGAGATTTATCCCCAATAAGCAAGATGACGAGACAAAAAAATATGGATAAATTTGAATTGTTCACAACGTTATCCACAGCTTGTTGATAATATAGGGAACAAACAAATCTATTCACATTCAAAAGTAATACCATCATAGCAAAACTACCCCTGTTTTTCAATGAGCGGCGACAATTTATCCACAAATTCAAGCACTTGTGTACAATATTTAAGAAC
>NZ_JBLVOM010000146.1:0-535 GCF_053543775.1 Acinetobacter endophylla
CAACAGAGGTGGCTTTGATATTTAAGCTGCCACTTTGGTTAATTGTTCCTCCTACCACAGTAGAGCCTATCGTTTTTTCAACGGGCATAGGCTCGCCAGTAATCATGGATTCATCAATAAAACTTTGGCCGTGAATAACTTCACCATCGACAGGGATACGCTCACCTGGTCTAATCTCTACAATCGTTCCTGTTTGAACTTCGGCAATCGGAACTTCTATCACCTGATTATTGAGCTGTATTCTGGCAACTTTAGGCTGCATTCCAACTAGATGTTGAATTGCTAAAGACGTTCGGCCTTTTGCCTTGGCTTCAAAAAATCTACCTAATAGAATTAAAGTGATAATAACCGCTGCAGCTTCATAATAAACATTGACCGTGCCTTGTGGCAGGACACTTGGAAAGAAAGTAGCAACCACTGAATAAAGATAAGCAGCCAATGTTCCTACAGCCACCAAGGAATTCATGTCTGGTGCTAAGCGGAATAAACTTGGGATGCCCTTTTTGAAGAAGCGTCGGCCTGGAAAAATTAATGC
>NZ_JBLVOM010000147.1:0-438 GCF_053543775.1 Acinetobacter endophylla
AATGAAGGACGTCCTTGAAGCGGTATTTACCGCCGTGCTTCAGTTTTTGGCTGAGGAAAAATACGTTTCTCTGGAGCATTACTTTGTGGACGGAACTAAAATTGAAGCCAACGCCAATCGCTATACTTTCGTGTGGGGCAAAGCCGTTAGTAAACATAAGGCCAAGCTGCAAGAAAAAGTACATACATTGTTTGCTGACATTGAAGCTGCAGAGAAACAAGAAGAACAGGAACACCGCGGCCAGGACCTGAACGAACTTGGCGAGTCTACCGGAATTAGCAGTGAGAAACTCGAACAAATGACTCAGGCGCTGGAGTCGCAACTGCTGGAAAAACCCAAAGACAAACCCCTGAAAAAAGCCGTGCGGAAGCTTCGCAAGGATTTACTGCCCAGACTGCTGAAGTACGAGCAGTATCAAAGACTGCTTGGAGGACGGAA
>NZ_JBLVOM010000148.1:0-545 GCF_053543775.1 Acinetobacter endophylla
ACGTGCAAACCAATTGTCTGTATCGTAATCACAGTCAATAAAAGGAATATTATGTTTTTCTGCAAAGCGAATATTTTCTTCCTTACGGATTTCATATTCCTTGACAGGGTGAATATTGGGATTATAAAAAAAGATCGAAAAGTCGATGCCTGATTCAATTAGGGTTTCCATCACTTCACCCGAGCATGGTGCACAGCAGGAGTGAAGCAGAAGCTTGTCGTGACCTGCTGGGAGAGTCAATTTCTGACGTTCAAGTTTGTTTGACATAGTTATATGGGTTTAAATCTAAACCCTATATTTTAACGATTTAATTAGATAGTAAGGATTTGATATACTGATATTTTCTAAGGTTAAGATGAAAGAAATTCACTAATTGAAATTTAATAAGAACTAAAGTATATAGGAGAATAACTACAATAATGCTTTGGAATTAGAACATTGCAAGTTAATCAAGAGTCATTGTATGAAGCTTTAAAATTAAGTGAAGAAATTATTAGGGCGTGTCCTCATTTGGCTTTGCACCAAATAAATATGCAGGCTATACG
>NZ_JBLVOM010000148.1:583-1048 GCF_053543775.1 Acinetobacter endophylla
CGTGCTAGTTTATCAAATCGAGTTTGCAATAGCACGGAAATATTTTGATCTCGCAAAAGCGTTTTCAACTAAATATCTTAATTTATATAGATATTTATCAAATTCTTTATTCGATCTCTTACTGTTTGATCTCAATGGAATAATAGGAATCATATTCTTGTTCTTAGCACATATTCGAATGTGCTCAGCATCATATCCCTTGTCAGCAATGAGATATGTTGCCTCGCCTACAATATCAATCAGTTGTTTTGCAACTTGACTGTCGTGGACGTCACCCCCAGTGATTTTAAAATCAATCGGTAATCCATTCGCGTCGGTTGCAAGATGTATTTTTGTTGTTTGTCCACCACGTGATTGTCCAATTGCTCTTTCGAAACCATACCGAGCTCCACTTGCATGTTGATGCACGCGTATGTAGCTTCCGTCAATGAATACCCATTCTTGATCCAAGACGCCTCGTAATCT
>NZ_JBLVOM010000149.1:0-491 GCF_053543775.1 Acinetobacter endophylla
CGCCATTGGCGACGATATTCAGATCCATGTTTCTTGCATTTCCATTCACCTTCACCTAGAAACTTCAAGCCAGTAGAGTCCACGAGTAGATGCAGACCATCTCTACTTTTTTGGTAGCTAATTGTAATATCTGAATAGCCACTGATTTTGTAGGCACCTTTCAGTCCATCTAGTGACTAATTAATTTGTTTTAAATACCGATAGACAGCCTGTCTACTGATACCAAACGCTTTTGCCAGATCAACTTTTGATGAATACTTCCCTTCTTTCCAGGCTTGCAGTAATGCTTTAGCTTGATCTGGATTCAATTTATGGACACGACCTTTATATTTGCCCTGAGCTGCTGCGATCTTAATCCCTTCTTTCTGACGTTCTAAGATAATTTCCCGCTCGAATTGAGCAAAAGCACCCATCAGTTGCAGCATCAAATTATCCATCGGCGTGGATTGGGCAGTAAAAGTAATATTCTCTTTTACAAACTGGATGGCGAT
>NZ_JBLVOM010000150.1:0-414 GCF_053543775.1 Acinetobacter endophylla
GCCGAGTGTCAAAGGCATATCTAGTCCTCCCGCTACAAGCAGATAAGCCCGCATCCCGGAGACGGCTTCGCCCAAGGTCAATACCGTTCCGGCAGCAGCCTGTACGGGGGTATATAATGGAACGGGAATTCCGTCAAGAACCGCATTCATATCCGCGCCGGTCAGGCAGAACAGCATGTTGTCCCTGAACTGGAAAGAACCTCCTCGCAGCGTCATTTCCAATCCGGCAGCCTGATCACTGTTCCCCAGCAAGCGGTTGCCCATCCGAAAAGCAAGCCGGTCCATCGGGCCTGAAGGCGGAACACCAATATCCCAGTAGCCAACCCGTCCGGGAAAGTCCTGAACTGTAGTCTGAACACCGCCGTCCAGAACCTCAATCGCAGGTTCACTCGGCTTAAATCCCTTCAGCATATG
>NZ_JBLVOM010000151.1:0-438 GCF_053543775.1 Acinetobacter endophylla
AATGATACTTGCTTTAATTGAATCGTATGAATTTCGTCAATTATTAATGTACCACAACTTCCAGCTTCAATTTCATTTTCCATGAAAAAATCCATCCTTGATAATACCGCAAGCGCAGGTTGAATGGAAAGATTAATAGATGAATACATTTGAACCGGAATAAATAAAACAGAGAGATACGACAAAAGTGAAAAGTAGGATCCAACTGTCAATTCACCATTAATAATAAAGTAACTAATTAAGATTATAAATATTGATCTGGAGACGAGAATAAATAAAGACACTGACTCGCTACCAATCACAACAAAAACATTACGTTTCATAAGTTTTTTAGCTATCAAGTTAAAGTAGCGCTTTATTTCATTTTCTTTATGGTTTTCCAAATTAAAATTTTTCATTTCAGTGAGTCCAGCGATGTCTTCGTAAATTTCTCCTTGC
>NZ_JBLVOM010000152.1:0-533 GCF_053543775.1 Acinetobacter endophylla
AAAACAGCTATTAATATTGCAACCGTTGCATATTTCATCGTCTACGGGGAATGTAAAAAATGATTTTCCGATTGGACATCCCAAAAATACTTTACCGAAATTATTTATTAACTGTTGAATTGCAGTAGCATCATTTAATCCTTCTGAAGTAGAAAAAAGCAGACTAAAATCATCTTCAGATAGTTTTGAAAAAACCTTGTTGTACCCTCTAAAAAATCTTTCATTCCATTCATGATTATGTGTACCAGAGTAACCCAATACCCCCGACCTTAAGCGTCTAATGTTCGCTTGCTGAGTTCTCCAATTACCACATTCATAAGTTCCGGAAAACCAGAGTAAAGATGCAGTTTCAAACATAGTTTTCAATAATTCTAAGAGTTTTAATTTTACTTTCTCGTCTTCATATCCTAACGTTTTTTCAATGTATTTTATATTAATCAAGCCCTTGCCTAGATATTCTTTATTTAATAAAGAATGTAAAAGCGAGTTTATATGATATATGTTATTTTTGTTAAAAATTTTACGCATTTCAA
>NZ_JBLVOM010000153.1:0-644 GCF_053543775.1 Acinetobacter endophylla
TCTCCAAGACGGATAACAAAATCAAAACGACGATCGCCTTCTAAAATCTCTCCCACGCTTTGTCCACCAATACTTGCAGCCACCACATCCTGAATAGATTTCACACTCAAGCCATACTGGGCAGCTAAAGCTTTATCAATCTCTACATTGAGTAAAGGCAGACCCGAAGTTTGTTCAACTTTCACCGCACTGCTACCTGCGACTTGCTGAATGATTTTCGCGATTTTTGCAGCCTCAGTATTCAAAACCTGCATGTCATCACCAAAAACCTTCACCCCCACATCACTGCGTATACCTGAAATCAGTTCATTAAAACGTAGCTCAATAGGCTGAGAAAACTCACTGTTATTGCCGGGAATTGTCGCAAGATAAGCTTCCATTCGGGTTCGAAGTGCATCTAGGCTTTCTTTTGAATCTGGCCATTCCTCACGTGGTTTCAGCATGATATAACCATCGGAAATATTCGGTGGCATCACATCTGTCGCCACTTCAGCAGTCCCGGTACGGGCAAATATAGCTTTAATTTCGGGAAAGTTTTTCAGTAAAAGCTTTTCGGTATTTTCCTGAATACGTAAAGACTCTTCCAAGCCTGTGCTTGGAGAACGTAATTGCTGTACCGCAAAATCACCTTCACTCAGCTGGGG
>NZ_JBLVOM010000154.1:0-407 GCF_053543775.1 Acinetobacter endophylla
AGCATCTATATTTATCGATTTTTTTAATGAAACATCAATAATAAATTCCCAAATATTAGAACCATTATCTATTGTCAATCCATTTGTAATATCAATATTCGTTTTAAGATAACTTTTGGTAAGTGGATTCCAAGTATCTCCCGCATTTGCAGTTCGTAAAAATAATGGGTTCAGAGCATTGCCAGAAACCAATTGAATCGCGTTTTTGTCGGTACTAAAATTATGTTTAAGCCTTAATATGTAATGATTATTCCCAAGATATGGGCTAGCGTTTACACCGATTGAAGTAGGTGAGATTGAAGCAGTAATATCAGCTCCTACGATTGTTAATTGTTTATTTAACTCAGAGATAAGACTATCTCTGCTATAAGAACCTGCGGCAAGGACAATTGTTTTGTCTCCCCCCA
>NZ_JBLVOM010000155.1:0-491 GCF_053543775.1 Acinetobacter endophylla
ATAAGAATGGAAAATTTCCCCGATAGACAAAAGTTCAATATGTATGCCTTCTTCGGAGTTCTGCGAAATAACATACCGCTCATACTCACTGAGTTCCTTAACAACCGGTGGTTCTTTAAGGTTAGAGTAATAATGAATAATAGCTACCAGGATTTTCTCGGCGTTCGGCATGTTTGTCGCAGATCTAAAAACATGCCGAATCCCTTCGATCCCATGATAGACTCCACTATGAATTTCAATACTTCTCTGGTAGCACCATCTCATGACAAAGTAGTCAAGAACGGCCTCCTTCGAGTTGAAATATCTGAAGAATGTAACTTTTGAGATGCTCACTTGATGGCAAATATCATCAACACGAATTTCACCAAATGTGCTGGATTCAAGAGAATTTAAGAATGCTTCAAGAATGGTGGTCATGGTTTGATATTTTTTTCGTTCACGTAAGGGAAGAGTCTGATTCATTAACATCACCTTTTGAGAAGGATTTATTA
>NZ_JBLVOM010000156.1:0-417 GCF_053543775.1 Acinetobacter endophylla
AACTGCATTGATGAAATTTGATAGTCAGTCTCAATCATCTGCATCCGGTCATGGTGTGCTTGCCAGATTGCTTCACGTTCAGCTGCTGTTTCAGCCAGGGCCATGGATGTATTAAAGACATCTTGAGACTCATCAGTGCGTCTGAAGCGTGTCTGACTCAGACTGTACTGATCACGAGTCCCCGTCATTTCTGCAAAAGTACCACCCCAGTTTGCAATTGCATCCTGATTCATCTGACGCTTTTCAAGATCCTGGGCAGCTTTCGACAATGCAATCAGCTGTCGTTTTTCATCCTTGGCATATTCAGAGTTCAATTCAATACGACGACGTTCATAATCATATTGAATATCCAGGTTCTGAATATCAGTCCTTAATGACTCCCCAGCATCACTGATCCGCTGCTGTACTTCCAATTTA
>NZ_JBLVOM010000157.1:0-402 GCF_053543775.1 Acinetobacter endophylla
CTACGTTACGGCTATAAAGTGCTGATACAGCATATTTTGGATCATTACTTTCTGACTTTTCCGAATTGGCTTCAATAAATAGACGATTTTCATCTGTTCCAATCAAAGTTTCAAGCTTTGTTCCTAGGTTGCCCTTACCGTCTTCATCAACCATCCATGCATTTTCAAGTCTTGTTACTTGATAAATTTGTCCGCCATGTTCTTTAAGATGATCATCGTGAGATCCGTCTGATCTCTTTCTTGCAGTCAAAATAATATTATCTCCCCCATTTGCATTTTCCATTGAATAATATTCTGGATACAATTCTTGGGGGCTATATCTTAAGCCACCAGACTCCTGTAATAAGACTCTCATACCATTTGTAATATTACTTTCTTGTTCCGAAGTGCTGCTATTAGCAA
>NZ_JBLVOM010000158.1:0-377 GCF_053543775.1 Acinetobacter endophylla
CAGAAAATCATGCCAAAGTACTGCTCATGCTTGGCCTTGCCACGTAATACGTTTTCTACGGTAGAACGTTCGCGGTAACACACGCCCAGGTTGTCATCCCCGGCAGTACTAATTGCACCGACCAGTGGCTGATCCCGCGCTGCAATACCATCGGCAACAATGTCATACATGCTTGAATCTTTATGCGCATGTAATTCATCAATTACGCCCATATGAACGTTCAAGCCATCCTTAGTCCCACCCCGATCTTGAGATAACGCTTTAAAGACCGAGTTGCTAGACGACTGAAAAATTGAATATTGCGCTGTTTCGATACCAAAACGCTGACGCATAAACGGTGAGTAATCCACCATCGTCTTGGCCGTACCGAAAATGAT
>NZ_JBLVOM010000159.1:0-396 GCF_053543775.1 Acinetobacter endophylla
AACTTTATTCCAACATTAATATTCTCGATCGTCTCTCTCAAGCTAAAGTAAAATGTAGATACTCTTTGAAATACAATATCTTTGCAACTATACATAGCAAACAGCAATGAGATAAATTTCCCGATTAAATCAGCAACAATTAGTATCCTATAATCCCTCACACCAGCTAATAATAAAACAATAATTAGCCCACAGTACAATAACCTATCCACCATAGTAATTTGTGCGTACTCTTTGATCCTATTGGTACCTTGTAAAATATAAAGCAACATATATCTGAGATTTACAGTGAGTAAACATATAGCTATCATTTGAAAGATAAACAACTTATTAGCATCTGATAGATAAAAAGATGCAGTTAAAATTATAATTATTGCCAATATAATTTGAAAAAAA
>NZ_JBLVOM010000160.1:0-353 GCF_053543775.1 Acinetobacter endophylla
AGTATTCTTGCGAGAATCATTGAGATTACCAAACCTATGACACCCATATCAAAAACAGTGATTAATAGGATATTTAAACATAAGTACGTTATATTCATAATCAAAGACAAGCCCAAGCAGGCTTTGGTCTCCGCAACACCTCTCAGCACACCGCTCACGGCTTGAAATATCGCTATAAAGGGGTAGGAGATACAACTGCCGATAAGAAATACCTTGGCATTGTTCAATACTTCGGCATCAGCGTTACCAAACAACACATTCAAGGTAGGGGTATGAAACAGAATCACGAACCCGCTGATCAGCACAGATAAGATTGTAACTGTAGAGATGGCCTGCGAAGCGGCTTTGGTTAC
>NZ_JBLVOM010000161.1:0-374 GCF_053543775.1 Acinetobacter endophylla
TCAGGCCCCGTGTATCACGGCCCGCTGAGCCTGCTTCAGAACGGAAACAGGAACTGTAAGCAACATGATACTTTGGCAGATCTGCAGGTGTCAGAATTTCCTCCCGATAATAATTGGTTACCGGAACTTCTGCTGTAGGAATCAGATAGTATTCAGTATCCCGAAGCTTGAAAAGATCCTCTTCGAATTTGGGAAGCTGTCCTGTGCCATACAGACTGTCCTTATTAACAATATAAGGAGGCAGCATCTCTTCATAGTTATGCTCTCCGCTGTGAAGATCCATCATAAAATTAATCAGCGCCCGCTCGAGCCGTGCTCCCAGTCCCTTATAGAAAGCAAACCGGGAACCGGTAACCTTTGCAGCAGCTTCGAAA
>NZ_JBLVOM010000162.1:0-400 GCF_053543775.1 Acinetobacter endophylla
GTTATGGGCATTAGGACCAAAAGGACGTTCCTCAGCTGAACCGGGTATTGATTTTATTACGTTTACTGGAGATGTGGATATTAAGAGCTCTATAAAACTAACTATTTGGGAAACTAAAACAACTGAAAAAACCATCTCAACACGAGCAAGAGAAATATACGATTTTTTTAGTGAAGACGGTAGCTTTGAAGAAAATATTGATAGTGAGATAAAGTCTATTCAACAACTTTTTTTTCATCAATCGGAGAGCCTATTAAAAGAAGTTGTTTCAGAGTTATACGATATGATTATCAAACGCGAGTTTAGTATAGGTGCAATTGGAGTCTCATCGCAGTTCACATCCACCAATGATACGTTAAAACAATTTGCAGATTGTTTTAAGGAAGAACTAACTAAAGAA
>NZ_JBLVOM010000163.1:0-349 GCF_053543775.1 Acinetobacter endophylla
ATCTGACAACATCACCACATAGTCACGTTCAGCTTTTTCATGTGCTGCCAATGGTGTTTTACCTTTTGGATAAATCACAAAAGAACCATATAAGCCGTCCTGTTCCTGTCCTTTAGAATGAGCGTGATACCAATAAGTCCCGCTTTGGCGAATCTTGAATTTATAAACATACTCGCTTTGAGGCTTAATACCGTTAAAACCATTAAATCCTGGTACACCATCCATAATGCCCGGCAACAACAGTCCGTGCCAATGAATAGAAGAATCTTGGTTTTTTAAATTATTTTTCACGCGAATGATGGCTTCATCACCCTCTTCAAACTCAAGCAAAGGCGCAGGAAATTGACCA
>NZ_JBLVOM010000164.1:0-360 GCF_053543775.1 Acinetobacter endophylla
ATGCTTCTTGACAATCAAGTACTGGAGGATGCTTTCGAAAGCGTTAAGCTTGGTGAAGGATCCCAGATACAGCTAGTATCACCAGAAGGAACCGTAATAGCCTCCAGCCTCAGGGAAGAAGATGGAGCAGCATCGAAATATTCCTTTATCAAGGAGAGCAAGACCAACAATAGCAGCCAAGAGACAGCCGATAGCGAAGGAAGAGATGTTCTGGCGGTCTATGATTCGATGGAAAGAGCAGACTGGAAGCTGGCCGGAGTGGTTCCGACAAGCGAGCTTGTCAGGGAAGCCCGTCCGATTCTGGCAACGACCTTCATTGCCGCTGCAGCAGCAGCCCTGCTGGCGATTCTGCTGGGTATC
>NZ_JBLVOM010000165.1:0-389 GCF_053543775.1 Acinetobacter endophylla
AAGATATATGACTAGAACCCGAAAGATGAGTCCATGGTCGAGATTAATGATGCAACGGATCACTCGGACAAAATCCATTTCATAATGCAAAAAAGACACCTAACAAGGTGTCTTCAGATTGTAGAGAAATCTACGATGAACTGTAATATTTAGTCCGTTACTATCACTTCGATATTATTCTTTACAGCCTCATCTAAAAAGTAATTCGATATCTTGGAATCGGTAACCATCAGATCTACATCATCTAGTCCGATTAACTTGATTAACGATTTTTTCTGAAATTTACTGCTATCCGCCAATAAAATAATTTGTTCTGAGATTTGAATGATCTTCCTCTTGAGCTGTGCATGCGATTCATACGGCTCACTGATTCCACGTTTCAAGTCAAA
>NZ_JBLVOM010000166.1:0-348 GCF_053543775.1 Acinetobacter endophylla
GTGATCTCCCGCACGCTGCGGCTGTCGGAAATTTCAAACTGCGGTGTTCCGCCCGCATTCGTATGTCCCCCTACCTCGGTGGTTACCCCTGCCGACATCTTGGTGATGCCCAGATGAATCAGATGGTCGCGGAGCGCGGCAGGCTCTCTGGTGGACAAAGTAATGCCTGAGCGGGGAAGAAACAAACGGTATGCCAAAATAATCTGCACCAGCGAGCGGTCAGAAACATCGCTCTCCGGGTTGAATTCGCCGAGATAGGGACGGAAGCGCGGAGTGGACAAGCTGATCTCGCAGTCCGGGTAACGGTCCTGCAAATACCGGGCGTGCATCGCAGACTTAAACGCCTCC
>NZ_JBLVOM010000167.1:0-508 GCF_053543775.1 Acinetobacter endophylla
AAACTACGCTGGAAACACTAGTAAACGCTGTGTATGCGGTATCCTTCTCAGCCGGAGTCAAATCCAATTTTTGATTTTCCAGCAGTACGGAGAAAATACTTGCGAATTTATCCTTGGAAATGGTCCCTGCCTCTGTTTGGTAGGCAATGAGATTCTTTACTCCTGTTGCATCCAGCTTGGAATAGATTTTCTTAATCTTTTCCTTTACAGCAGCATTTTGGCTAACTGCCGCTGCCGATGCAGTGTTTGTAAGTCCAAGTTGCTGTGCCAATCCTTTTCCGCTTAGCGGGATTCCTGCTACTGATGCTGCAGTCATACTGACTGCTAGTGTCGATACTGCCAGTTTCTTCTTCAACGTCACTGTTCATCCACCTCTTTATATGTATTTTGAGTGTTACCAATCATAGTCCCAGAACTAAACATGCCTGGTCTATGAAGAAAAAAATAACAGTAAGTCAATAAAAACCATTCTACCATTATTCTATCGATTGGTCAGCCCTTTCGAGAA
>NZ_JBLVOM010000168.1:0-363 GCF_053543775.1 Acinetobacter endophylla
ATTGGCTGTATCCCCAATCACCGACTATATAATCATAACGGTCCAGCACTTCGCTGTATCTTCCGCGAAAAGCCTCCGGATTCCAACCGTCCTTATGATCTAACATAAGCTCGTAGCCTTTTCCGCCTATAACGATCAAGCCAATGTCGCCTGCCTTTCAAAATGATGTTCTATGTGTGAGGTCCGCTGGCAGGAGAAATCGGGTTGCCTGCGGCTCCCGCTCTCTGCCAAGTTCTCACGAGAGTAGCTGAGCAGAACCCACACGCTCTTCGCGGGCATTTGCGGCGGATTTCACCTGCTCATGCGCATGATAGGAACTGCGCACCAGCGGACCGGATTCCACGTGGCTGAAGCCCCGCTTCA
>NZ_JBLVOM010000169.1:0-367 GCF_053543775.1 Acinetobacter endophylla
TTAATAAAGCGGCAGATGATGCAGCGGGATTGGCTATATCGGAAAAAATGAGAGCGCAAATTCGTGGGTTAGCGCAAGCGGAAAGAAATATACAAGATGGTATATCACTAATCCAAACAGCGGAGGGTGGATTAGGAACAATACAAGATCCTTCTTTATTAAGATTAAGAGAGTTGGCCGTGCAAGCTGCCAACGATACACTTGCTAGTTCTGATAGAAGCAAAATTCAAGATGAAGTAGAGAGAATCAAACAGGGAATAAATGATATTGCAAACAACACTCATTTTAATGGGGTACACCTTTTAAATGTTACTGAAAATCTATTTGATTCGCTTAGTAGTACAAATTACATAGGAACGAATGTCAA
>NZ_JBLVOM010000170.1:0-348 GCF_053543775.1 Acinetobacter endophylla
CAGAGGTTTGCGCAGGACTCTTTGGCTCCTCACTCCAGCGGGACAATACTTCCCTAAGGTGTTCTGTCTTCACTTCTGCCCACTTCTTAGAATGTGATTTCCCTGCGTTTTTTTGGATGATTCCATGAAGATCCTCTGCTTGGTCTTCCAAGCAACGGGCAAGCACGTGTAGAGACGTCGCCGAGAATAGGTTACTAAAAACCTTCTCATATTCCGGGAAAACCTGATCCAGCAAGGCCCTCATATTTAACTTTGCTTGCACGAACATCCCCGTTACAAACTCATGCTGCCTCGTCACATGCTGAAGTTCCGTATATCCTTCTTCCCACGTCCGGTGCGGAGTCACAT
>NZ_JBLVOM010000171.1:0-333 GCF_053543775.1 Acinetobacter endophylla
AACCAAAGCTGGTAATGCGCATTTACGGCGGGTGCTGGTCGAATCTGCTCACCATTATCGGCATTCGCCAGGTGTGCGCCGCAAACTGCGGGAGCGAATCACCGGGCTGCCACCGGAAGTACAGCGAATTGCCTGGGAAGCACAGAATCGGTTGCATCGCAAATATATGACCATGCTGGGACGAGGAAAGCACAGATCTAAGATTGTAGCAGCAATCGCCCGAGAGCTTGCGGGTTTTGTATGGGCAATCGCTAGAGCTATGGAGAAAGGTGAAGGAAATCCAGTTCCGGATTTCCAGATTACGGGGTGATTTTCACCACCCGCTTAGGGAAA
>NZ_JBLVOM010000172.1:0-342 GCF_053543775.1 Acinetobacter endophylla
TGGTAGCCGCTGCTCAATTCATGCAGGGGAATCCGACGTCCGTTTAGTTCAATGAATGCCTTTCCTCTTTCGATGATCATACTCACGTTCTCTTCCGCACCGAATGGAAGCACATCCAAGATCAATCTTGCAACCAATTGCTGTAGAGCTTCATTCTCATCCAACCATTCACCCGGATGGTTAACCAGATAATCAGACATGCTTCTTGCGAATAGGTTTCCTATGTTCTGCCAAGCTATCGCCTGGTCTTTCTTTTTGCGATGTCTATTAGGAATGAGTCTAATAGCACCATATCCTATAATCGGGAGAGGTGCATGATGATTTTGGTGCCTAACATCATTA
>NZ_JBLVOM010000173.1:0-332 GCF_053543775.1 Acinetobacter endophylla
CATGCTGCAACTGTAGAAGAAGCTGAAGCCCTGGCCAAATTAGCGATTTAATAAAATTATTATACATTCTAGGGTCTATGCTTGTAGAAGAAATGAACTTGAAGACACTCTAACTTATAGGGTGTTTTTTGTTTGGAACAATGTAGCCTTGACTTTTGGTGAAATGGAAATAGATATAACCAATATACCAATGTCATGATAAAGACAGATTGAATTACTGAAAAAATATGACGGTATTATATTAAGAGGAGGTGGGAAGAATGTTCTAATAATAGCTTGTTTTCTGGAAGGGGGATTGCAATGAATTATGATGATGTTTATAAACTACACTT
>NZ_JBLVOM010000174.1:0-357 GCF_053543775.1 Acinetobacter endophylla
GATGGCGAGGTTCCTCGATCAAGGATGATCTGATTTCCTCCAGAAAGAACGCTAGGTCCTCCACCTCTTTTCGATCCTCTCCCTGAATCCTCATGACACGCTTTTCCATAGATAGCCGAATTCGGCCGAAGGCAAGCATCTGTCTTCCTTCGCAAACGTAATGAACGGGGCGCCCCTGTCCATCCTGCGCGGCAATCGTGTAGATCAGCACATCGTTATTTTGTCTTTCAACATGAACCGGGACCATATCTTCGTATAGAAGCGCCTCAATGAATTGCCGGAGTACCCGGCGCCTGGCAGCCACGTATTGTTCCGAACGAATGAAATCTGATTCATTTCTATCGTTGATGCTGTTCA
>NZ_JBLVOM010000175.1:0-335 GCF_053543775.1 Acinetobacter endophylla
TTTCTTGCTACCAAGCAGAGTCTGAAAGGCATTTTTCTTCCAGATCTTTTTACCATAGTCATCCCACACATTGGTTTCACCTTCAATCAAACAAAAACGTGCAAGCCATTTTTCCATTTGTTCTTCAGGTGTTAGTTCACCACGTACAGTATTTCCCTGCGAAATACCCGCGTCCCCACTTCGCTCAACAACAGGAATTTCTTCAATTTCGGGATTTTGCCCCTGAAAATTGTTGTCGAAGTTGTTAGGGGGTGCGGGGGAAAAAGTCAAAGACGAAAGTGCTGATTCAATTTGTGCCTTCACCTCCCCCAATCCGAAATTCACGTGGAGGTCAT
>NZ_JBLVOM010000176.1:0-332 GCF_053543775.1 Acinetobacter endophylla
AAGGAGTATGCTTTTGGCGATTATACAGAAGGGCGCTTCGCCTGGAAAATGGAACGTGTGCGTTCCATAAATCCTGTGGCGGCTAAAGGACGGCTCGGTTTATGGAATTCTGAAAAAGCAAATATTTTATTATAACTGGCACATTGGTCTCCGGTTATTGGACAGTTTTAATGTGAATTTTAACTGATCATCATCTGATTTTCAGGTTGATCTTATATATTGGGTATTAACAAACACCCCCAGTGTATTGTGGTATAACTTTCAGGTCCTGCCGATCCCATGGCGGGGCCTCTTTTTTACCTTTTAAAAGGCATCCCATCCGATCCGGGCTT
>NZ_JBLVOM010000177.1:0-330 GCF_053543775.1 Acinetobacter endophylla
AGTGAATCTCTTTTTTAGAGTAGTTCACAGTAAGCCCACTTTCCGGTAACTCAAATGAGAGCATATCACCTGACTTATTCGGGTCTCCATTCACTGCTTCTCCCATTAGAACTGCATGTAGTGATAAACGAAGATCTATAGCGTTGGCCATTGCAGAAGAAGCGCTATAACGGCCGATAAGAACAATAATATGGTTTTGAATTTTCGGCAATGCTGCTAGTTCATCTATTAAGGGACGAATAACCTCCGAATACCCACCTCTATTATTTCTCAAATCAATAATAATTTTTTTCACAGGAAATCTATTCACATCTTCTACAATATCTTGTG
>NZ_JBLVOM010000178.1:0-312 GCF_053543775.1 Acinetobacter endophylla
AATTAATTGCTCGGCTACTGGTTCGCGCGTAAAGATTTTCAGTTCAATCTATATAGCTTCTAAATTGTATACTTTAATTATAATGAAAAAACGAGACCTAGCCTCATAAAATGAGGAAGCTCTCGTTTTAGCTTCTATGAGCTTATTCAATAGCCCTGAGATAATCTAGGTTCTTTACCCTCTTATTCCCCGGACTGGCGCGCCGCTTTATGCGCTGTTTCTTCCGCAAGCTCTTCCAGTGCAGCATTCAGACGCAGCTTGAGTTCTTCTGCAATTTCCACGATACCCTGGTCGTTGCGGACGACTTGTGAA
>NZ_JBLVOM010000179.1:0-323 GCF_053543775.1 Acinetobacter endophylla
AAATATCTGACATCATAATCTTTCCGCCAGCGAATTCTATGGATGACTCCATAATCATATCCAATTCGTTTTCCGGCAATGGGTAGGTTGGATCTTGTGGGAAATCCTTGAACTTTACTTTTTTTACTTTACTCGAATTAAAAGCTTCCGAATAAAAATCAATCGCTTGTGCTGCATTCCCATCGAAATTTAAGTACGTAATAACTGACATAATAAAAACCTCCTTCTTGTTATAAATACACTATAGAATATAATAGGTGACAGCTAGTGTGTCATCATTATATCTGAGCAGAACAAAACATAACTTTGTTTATTACGTGTGG
>NZ_JBLVOM010000180.1:0-303 GCF_053543775.1 Acinetobacter endophylla
AAACACCGCTGCCAGCACCAAGATCGGGCCTATCGTGCCGAGCGCCGTGCGTCGCCACTGTCGATGATTGAGCCAAGCGATAGCATTGGCGAGTAACGTGATGCCGGCGAACATCGGCAGCAGGATGCCAATGAATAGCCCCTCGTACTGGCTCAAGAAGCCCAGTCCGATGGCCGCGCCAAAGCTGGCGATGGCAGGAAAACAGGCGGCGCAGCCCATCGCGGAAACGACGCTGCCGAGCGCGCCGGTTTTGCCAGCGATGCGCGTGATGAGTCCCATGTGTCGCTCCCGAGTTCGGTTAAC
>NZ_JBLVOM010000181.1:0-311 GCF_053543775.1 Acinetobacter endophylla
ATTCAAACAGAATGTATTAACCCGATCTTTAAAAATGATCATTCTGTCACCGCTGTGTTTAGCCCCGCTGACTTATGCTGAAGACGATGTGCAACAGCTTGACACGATTGTTATCACAGCCGATCAAAGTATCCCTTACACGAGTACCAAAGTGAATATTGAAGGTTTTGGTACGGAGAATTTGCAAAAAATACCTGCATCAGTTTCTATCTTGACTGCCGATCTCATCGCTGAACAACATGGCCGTGTGCTGAGCGATGTTGTAAAAAATGATGCAGCCATCGGTGATGGCTATGCTGCAATTGGCTATT
>NZ_JBLVOM010000182.1:0-309 GCF_053543775.1 Acinetobacter endophylla
CTGCATTCGGTAAATTACCGCGCGATCCGTAAATAGCGAAGCCCAACATTTGCGGATATGCTCCAAGATGGACTCTTTGCCGATAATATTTAAATAGGTGTCTTGTTGACCTGCAAAAGAAGCATGTGGCAAATCCTCAGCAG
This sequence comes from Acinetobacter endophylla, assembly GCF_053543775.1. Classification (NCBI taxonomy): domain Bacteria; kingdom Pseudomonadati; phylum Pseudomonadota; class Gammaproteobacteria; order Moraxellales; family Moraxellaceae; genus Acinetobacter; species Acinetobacter endophylla. The sequence continues at coordinate 144 of NZ_JBLVOM010000182.1, forward strand.
TCGCACTAGAACGCACGGCATAAGGATATTCATCGCCAAACGGGGAGAGATAGTGAGCAACTGCTTTCACAACATCGGAAGGAATGGCTGCTTGCATAATGGCCTGTCGAATCTTCTTGCTGATTTCATCAATTTGTTCTCGATCTTCTAAGTTAAGCGTGTTTAG
>NZ_JBLVOM010000183.1:0-301 GCF_053543775.1 Acinetobacter endophylla
CAAGGGAACACCGACCTTTAAGCTTGAGGACAATGAGATGGAGTATGGCGTGGGCATTCACGGCGAACCGGGAATCCGCAAAGAACCGCTGGTATCAGCCGACGAATTGGCACGCAGAATGGTGACGGCATTACTGGAACATCTGCAGATTCCTAGTGATACCGGGCAGGAAGTTGCAGTACTCGTCAATGGATTTGGAGGAACGCCACTCCAGGAACTGTATCTCTTGAACAACTCGGTCATTCGTGAACTGGCTTCCAGAAATATAACGGTCTATAAAGTGCTGGTTGGAAACTATATG
>NZ_JBLVOM010000184.1:0-387 GCF_053543775.1 Acinetobacter endophylla
TAAATAGAAAAATTAGAGGGAGGAAATCCCTCTGCTATGAACGAATTTGTCAATACTCCTGTTTCTCCCCTTTAAACCCAAGGGTTTTCAATCCCTTGGGCACAGAGACAAAATGCGAGTCGTCGGCTGGCACACTGCTATCCGTGGGTTGGGTACCACATGTTATGCCTGCGTCGAAGGAGCTTCCGTGAACTAATTTCGCACATCAGGTCGTGGACCTTGTGCAGAGGGATGTCGCGGATTCTCCTCGAACCTTTCTCTTTGTCTCCATGCCCCAAGGATTCAAATGGTTTGGGACTAGGACTAGATTTACGTTTCTTTGATTTAGTTACGCTATCTTCCGTTCTACGTCTACTGCAATGGACCAGATGAACCCCACCAACTCAC
>NZ_JBLVOM010000185.1:0-305 GCF_053543775.1 Acinetobacter endophylla
ATATTCGGCCCGCCGGACGTTGCGGAGGTTTTTTGTTACATATTGTTCACAAGTGAAGCCTTGAAATTAAGCTGCGACTTTTCTAAAACATTACGAAAGTTCATGAAAGTTTCAATAAAATTTGTGAAAGAAATGAGAAAACGATGAAAACCATAAAAATGTATATACGAAATGGCAATTTACACGCTTTGAAATGGAGTTTGATTCCTAATTATTCCTGAAGGTGTAAGATGTACAGCGCAGAAAGGCTGGATAGGGATGCCAGTTCCTGCATAGGTGAAAAGCATCGGCGGGAATGATATAAT
>NZ_JBLVOM010000186.1:0-367 GCF_053543775.1 Acinetobacter endophylla
TCGGTAACGTGAGTGCGGCAGGCAATGGAGATGAAGTCGATATTTACAGCAAGAACGGGAACCTCGAAGTTAACGGAGCGCCCGGCAAACTGCATGCAGAATCTCTCAATGGCGGGATTGAGGTGCGCTCGCCGCTCATCCGTGGAGATTGGGATGTGTATAGCGCCGTTGGCGATATCTTCCTGTATTTACCGTTCGCAGGAGACTATACGGTGAATGGTTCCAGCGGGTATGGTAATATTACGACGGATTTTCACCATTTTAATATTGATAAGAAAACGATCTCAGGAGAAACAGGGACGGGTGAATTCAAACTTCGCATTGAAGGAAACAGCAACCTGAATGTAATGAGATATTGAATTTAGTA
>NZ_JBLVOM010000187.1:0-359 GCF_053543775.1 Acinetobacter endophylla
GTCTTGCAATAAATCAAACAAACTACGCATCATTTGGATCAGCACTAGATTGTGGGATGCTTCTGCAATCGCCAGATGAAAATTCGCATCCGCTATTGCTGCGTGGGCATCATCACCTAAAGCCTGAAAATGGCTAATCTGCTCAAAACACTGACGAATATTGATCAAATCACTGGGTGTGGCACGTTGTGCGGCATACCACGCTGTACCACCTTCAAGCACCATACGAGCTTCTTGTACATCAAAACGATATTCAGGATCTTGATCCATCAAACCGGATAATGGCTCAACGATTTGATGCTGTGACCAATGTGCAGGCAACTGCTTTAAATAGTTGCCTGCACCCGCTTTGCTCTGAA
>NZ_JBLVOM010000187.1:379-725 GCF_053543775.1 Acinetobacter endophylla
CCCAATTGTTCACAGAGTTGGCGTTCGGCAGGCAATCGCTCTCCGACTTGCACATTATTTTTTTCAATCAATAGACGTAACCGCTGTACTACTTTGTCGGAGACTTTCATTTTTTTCCTTGACCCGTTTACGGAATCATCCACGGGAAAATATAAGCTTGTAAGGTCACAATAATACCAATCATCACCGTAAAGATAATGCTGTGTTTTACTGTAAATCTAAATAAATCAGATTCTTTACCAACTAAGCCCACTGCCGCACAAGCAATCGCAATTGATTGAGGAGAAATCATCTTACCTGTTACTCCACCACTGGTATTGGCAGCAACTAACAAGACTTCAGGCAC
>NZ_JBLVOM010000187.1:745-1559 GCF_053543775.1 Acinetobacter endophylla
AGGCACACCGATTTGCTGTGCTGTAGTTGCTTGTAACGCTGAAAACAATGCGTTAGCTGAAGTATCTGAACCTGTAAGAAACACTCCAACCCAACCCAAGAATGGTGAGAAGAAGGTGAAAGCCTGACCCGTATGTGCCAGTGCTAAAGCAAGCGTTGCTGACAGACCTGAATAGTTTGCAATGAACGCAAAAGCCAGTACCATACCAATCGAATAAATTGGGGTTTTTAGTTCATTCACGGTTTCAAAGAATGTCGAAACTGCCTCTTTAGGTTTCATGTTTAAATAAATAATCGTGATCAATGCCGCCAATATAATCGCCGTACCCGTTGCTGATAACCAATCAAACTTATAAATCGCATCATAATCTTTAATTTCAGGCACGACAGGTGGTAGCTTTTGAATCAATTGATGCAAATACGGCACTTTAACTGAAACTACTAAATCACTTAATGGGCCGTCCTTAACAAATAAATCTTTAAAAGGTTTGATGCTCCAGATCGTCACCATTGCTGTAAGTATCAGAAATGGAGACCAGGCTTTGGCTATCTGTGCCACACTATATTGTTTACGAGCTTGCTTGATAATAGTTTCATCTACCTGTATATTTTTATCCTCAAAAAGAAAAATATGTTTTGGTTTCCAATACTTAAGTAAGATAGTTAAACTGATTAATGATGCAATTGCAGCAGTGATATCGGGTAACTCAGGCCCAACAAAATTTGATGTTAGATATTGCGCTAAAGAAAAAGATAAGCTGGCAACTAAAATAGCAGGCCAAGTTTCTTTAACCCCACGCCAACCATCCATGATT
>NZ_JBLVOM010000188.1:0-306 GCF_053543775.1 Acinetobacter endophylla
GTGGAACTGTTTACCAAGTTCCAGACCAGCTTTTATGCAGATCCGGTGGATGCGGTGTTTAAAGGGCTAGGGGTGGATTAATTTCATATCTGTCTGGAAGAGTTACAGTAGATTGTTTTAAATTCAGTTTCTCAAGTTAAACATCATGTTGTAAAAGCATAATACTGCCTCTTTTAAAGAGCTAGTATTTTAGGGGGGATTACCCTTCATTTTTTCTTGATCAGATATCTGTTGTACTTTGACAGGATTTTGTTGATCTAAATATTTTTGATACCAAACACGCAATGTTTCAGGAGTACAACCGAT
>NZ_JBLVOM010000188.1:326-1229 GCF_053543775.1 Acinetobacter endophylla
TTTTCAGATTCAATTAGTAATTGAACCGCTCTTTCTCTGATTTCAGGGGGCAATTTTACTTTGCCATTTGTAAGGTAAAAGGGGTCAATTTTAGAATGCCGTTGACAATGTATCGCCTTTTGAGTTTGAAGCAATGTACAATGATAAGATTAACCCGTTAGGTCAGGTGGCCTAACTTAAATAAAAAGTCTCCGACAAACCCGGTACGGTTCACTATCTATTGTTATTCTTACCTGAAATTGATGTGAGCTTATAGAGACAAGGTAAATTTGCAAAAGTGCCGGCTATTCAGTGTTCATTGAATGTTTAATTTAATTTATTAAGCTTGACCTTGGAGTGGCTCTAAGCCTTATACTTGGTACAAATTTTTCGATTGTTATGATGATGCGTTCTACTACATGGATTACAGTCTTGGTTGGATTGTTCATGTTCCAAAGCTTTTGGAATGTGGCGGCGGCCTTTTGTGTCCATGAACAACAGCCTCAATCACAGCAGAGTTATCATTTTGGTCATCACCAAAATACCTTGTGTGCCAGCGATAGTCGTCAACACGATCATAATGGACAGTCAGAAAACATAAAAACATTCAGTAGCGATTTAGAAATCGGTGAAGATCATCAAGATCATCTACCATCGATGACGCATTTGATTGTACAAAATGAAAAAGTAGATGTGTTTCATCCAAGCTCTGAAGTTAAAGTGAATCCACAATTTCATTGGAAAAACAGCTATCAGGCTCCTGACCTGTTTCAACAAAGCCCACCTCCCAAATTTTCCCCGCTCATGGTGGGGTAGCCTAAAACATTCCCACCACTTTTATTATTTAAATAAGTGGGAAAAATCATGTCTTCACAATCAATTATACTCTTGCGTCATAGCTTGGTTGCTTGTATATGTGCAGCG
>NZ_JBLVOM010000189.1:0-336 GCF_053543775.1 Acinetobacter endophylla
AAGAGCGTTCATTCTATCACATGCCCTCCTCAAAGAACCTATTCCACCCCTGTTTCGGTAAGAACAACTGCTGGAAACCTACAACAAGAATAGCCATCACAATAAAAAATATTAGGCAGTAACTAATAGGAAGCAACCAATATATGAGTATGATTAAAATGGTATACCCTACTTCGATCAAATAACTATAAATCCTCCCTTTTGGTTTCTGTAGCAACATTCTCATAAGGACAAACCGACCTACGGGAAATAATGACACATACAGCCCCCCGATAAATAAAATATCAGTAGATTTCAGCATGAAGTTATAACCCGTGAACTTCATAACAACTAATG
>NZ_JBLVOM010000190.1:0-309 GCF_053543775.1 Acinetobacter endophylla
TCCCTTCATTTTCGAGATAATAATTATTGTCCCTTTATGTCAGGTTACAGGGGTCGAAAACTGGTAAGAACTGGTTCAATTGTGAATGGAAACGAATAATAATTCGTTTCCCTGAAGGGGTAGAGAATTGCCTGAGAAAAGCACGGATCGACATCTAAAACGCCTTGATAATAGCCTGGGAAATGCCTGAGTATAAGCTTGAGAAAACCACTTCCATTGCTTCAAAAGGCTTGATCCTCCTGGGTTTCTGCTTGATTAATGATTCGGGAAAGGATTGAGAAATCCTTCATTATGTTCTGCCGCCACGAC
>NZ_JBLVOM010000191.1:0-352 GCF_053543775.1 Acinetobacter endophylla
CGCCAATGCGGGTGGCTCAAGACGGCGGCACAGCGACGGAAATAACGGGATTTTGTCCCTCTATTATGCTTCCAAACTAACTTTCTCAAGGACTAGTTATGATGAACGAAAGGCAGCTCCTGTTCGCACACCGTAGGTTAAAATGGAAGTGAAGACCACCATTTCAGAGCTACATGCGAAAGGAGCTGTTACTATGAAGAATACCATAAAATACGTTGGTTTGGATGTGTCAAAAGAAAAAATTGCGGTGGCGATTGCGGACGAGGGCCGGGAGCCCGCCAGATATTACGGAGTCATCCCCCATACGCCGGATGCCGTGGGTCGAATGATTCGGAAACTCAAAGGACCGGAT
>NZ_JBLVOM010000192.1:0-366 GCF_053543775.1 Acinetobacter endophylla
GACGAGGATAATGCCAGCCCTTCTTAAGTAACCACATTGCCAGCCGTAGCTTAATGTTGGGAAAATACTGCATTACCATGGAAATTGTTTTTTCTTGGTATCAGAAAATACAACCACATTACCAGCGTACTAACAAATTGAACGTTAAGCAAAGCCGTTTTCCACTAATTTCTAAAAGGATCGAGGTATTTCAATGTTTAAAATCAACATAACTCTTAAAATAACCCTTCTAATATCAGTGTTAGTACTTTTTATTAGTTTTGCTTTTGATTTTAATAAATATTCCGTGAAGCAAAATAACGTACATGAGTTATTGGATAAAGATATTATTGCTAATCACGATCTAAATGTAATCTTAAATAGGGC
>NZ_JBLVOM010000193.1:0-328 GCF_053543775.1 Acinetobacter endophylla
GCACCGTCAAGCTATTCACTTGCTTGGAGTAGACGAGGCGCTCCGGCGTGACAATTTCCAACAAAAAGGTATTCACTTCCATTCCTCCTCAAAGCTTTACGCAGTAAAGCTCGCTTCGACAGCATTATCAAAGCTTTACGAGTTAAAGCTTGCATCAAAAGCATTTGCTGTGCTCAGGCTTACATCGTTTTTGCTTTTTCTACAGCTTCCTCAATTGTTCCTACAAAAAGGAATGCGGCTTCCGGAAGATCATCATGTTTGCCGTCCAGAATTTCCTTGAAGCTGCGTACAGTTTCTTTAATAGGCACATATTTGCCCTTGAAGCCGG
>NZ_JBLVOM010000194.1:0-474 GCF_053543775.1 Acinetobacter endophylla
ATAGATTTGATAAACATTTAATGCGTTTGACCGCTTTCAAAGAAGTCATGTATGATATATTAGATATGTATTAGACTGTTATCAAATTCAGTAAATGAATAGAGGAAAATTTGAGATGAGTAAAACGATAAATATTCTTATCAGTACACCGATGGAGTTCTTATATTCACTGTTCGCTTTGGGAACCGATAAAAAATATATAGAGATGATCCGCGATTTTGACCTTGAACCTAACGAGGAAGTTAAAGGGATGCTGGAGGGAATGAAGAAGTCGCTTTCCCAGTACATTCAACAGGAGTTGAATTACTTTTTTGATGCCAGCGGATTGGGATATATCCTCTATAAATATATTGTCCATCATCCATCGTTGAACAAAGTGGAGGAGATTATAGCACAAATCCGCCTCGATTCCGCAGATGAATTCGTATTCAAAATCATTGAAAGTGTCTGCAAGAATACATTGCCTGCCAAAGA
>NZ_JBLVOM010000195.1:0-322 GCF_053543775.1 Acinetobacter endophylla
ATTGATTTCATTAAGTTAAGTAGTTTCCGATCGCTACCCTTTTTAAACAAGATTTTAACTGCTGCAGCTTCGTTCTCTTGAGGTTCATCCCTAGGATTTTCTTCATTTATAAATAGGTCATTAATTTTAACAACTTTTGATTTCATGTCGCCTCGCTCCTTCGCTGGTAACATATCCAAATCCTTCATATTAAAATAATAACATAAAAACATTCAAATAGGTCCAAGTCCCTACAGCAATCGACATAAAAGCAAAAGACTTTTGACTAATTTGTAGATTTCACTCGTTCTGCACCCCAATTTTTCACCATAATTATGGAACA
>NZ_JBLVOM010000196.1:0-339 GCF_053543775.1 Acinetobacter endophylla
CCCTTCTGGATTATTAACAACTGCCCGTTGATTAGGCCACAGTTCCAGCACGGAAGGTTTAGATTTGATTAATTGTTCTAAATAATTCGTTGAAAAAACATCAGATAAATTATTCCATATGCTATTATCAATTATTGTCTCAATACAAATAGCTAAGTGCTTCAGATGCCAAAAAATATCTGTCTGGTATGTAGATAATTTATTATCCATAAGAATATTTATTAATTCCGCAGCTTTCTCTATGGCATTATAATTACCTACGAGCATAAATCCTCTTAATTCGTTAAATATTCCAATTAAATATTCATCATTAACTTGCGCTTGAATATCACTAATAAA
>NZ_JBLVOM010000197.1:0-316 GCF_053543775.1 Acinetobacter endophylla
CTTATTGACGATACCCGGGCCGAGGATGACTTGATAAGTCTCATCATCTACCACCCCGAGTACTCCCTCAACTTTCTTCAGGCCCGCTTCATCAATCCGGCTGTTGTCGTTAATCGAAATGCGTAGCCGGGTCATGCAGTTCGTGAATTCCCCGACATTCCCGCTCCCGCCAATGGAATTGAGGATCTGCTCAGCCATTGTTTCATACTTGTTCATCTTGTTAGCCTCCGCTCAAATTTCGGATGTGAATTATTATTTATTTACCGCAGGTCTGATAAAACCCTGAGTTCGCTCTAACTTCTCAACCGCTTCTTCA
>NZ_JBLVOM010000198.1:0-325 GCF_053543775.1 Acinetobacter endophylla
ATGTAAATATAAATATTTTTCGCCTTTATCGATCAAGATGATATAACTAAAGGTAATTATTATTAGTATTCCATTTATAATGTAGGAAAAATAAAACAATTTTAAATCAAAGAACAAAATGGAAAGCGCCGGAATAAGACTAATGAAAATATATGTGGTCCAGGTCTCAGGATATAAAAGGAAAAGAGTATAGAAGTAAGCAAACCCAAGTAAAATAATGACCTTTCTAAAAAAATGTGTCTCATGCTTAGGATAAATCCATAAACAGACAGATAGAATGGCTACACACAACGAATGTATGATATATCCAACATCAATTTCCTTT
>NZ_JBLVOM010000199.1:0-301 GCF_053543775.1 Acinetobacter endophylla
ATCTGTTCTCCGTTCACATTCTCAAGTGAAAAATCCTGCACTTCTCCGATGACCGGCAGTTCTTCCTTCCCGAATTCCAATGAACGGGTTACCAAATACCCAGCCATAATTACTGCGAGCAGGAGGAGAATCCAGGTCCATTTGTAACGCTTCAAGGTCTGCATCGACACTCTCCTTAACCGTGAATCGTATTTAATACAAGTACAATCAAACTGATGGTCAGATAGTTAATGGAGAAGAAAAAGTTCTGCTTCGCCCATGCATCATCATCCTTTGCCTTGAAGCCTTTCAAAGTCAGATA
>NZ_JBLVOM010000200.1:0-309 GCF_053543775.1 Acinetobacter endophylla
CAGGATTGGGATCTTGCGTTAAGAGTCATGCAGTTAACGGATCGTATTGCTCATATTCCCAAAATCCTATATCACTGGAGAATAACTGAAACTTCGACTGCTGGAGGAGAACACAGAAAGTCTTATATTAAAGAATCAAAAGATAAAATGTTAAGAAATATAAAAAAAGATTGAAGGATGAGATTAAATGAGTATTGAAGTTTTATTGAAAAAGTCAATTTCCGCAATAAAATACGAAGGAGTAAATTCATTTGCAAGAAAGTCTATTCAATATACCAAAAAGAAATTATTAAGAAGTCAGAGTGTGAA
>NZ_JBLVOM010000201.1:0-300 GCF_053543775.1 Acinetobacter endophylla
ATTAAAAACGCTAACAGGCGGAGGCGCAGAGATATTATCTGACCAATACCGTAAAAAAATGCGTGTAGACAAAGCCAATGTTGAAGATTATCTCGAAGTCCACCGGACAGCTCATAACCTAGGCATGAAGACCCATACGACGATGCTCTACGGCTCCATTGAATCTCGCGAGGACCGGATTCGCCATATGCTGCAAATTCGCGATTTGCAGGATGAAACGAACGGTTTTATGGTCTTCATTCCTTTGTCGATGCAGCCCAAGAATAAGAATGCAGGGATTATGCGCCGCAACTCGGCATA
>NZ_JBLVOM010000202.1:0-1559 GCF_053543775.1 Acinetobacter endophylla
AAGCCATGCATGGCGCCGCGATTCAGCATGTACTGACCAAAACGGTACGGGATAGTGCTGCAATGCTGGATGCCACCCATGGTGAAGATCATAGTTCACTGTTTAAGATTCAGCGTCCACAGCATCATTATCTGGATGTGATTCAGCAACCGCCAAAAAAACTGAAAATTGCGTTTAGCACTTATTCTACGATTGGCACACCTGTTTCGCAGGATGCCATTAAAGCCATTGAACAAACAGCCAAATTGCTAGAATCTTTGGGCCATGAAGTGGTCGAAGACCGTCCAGCCATTGATGGCATGCAACTGGCCAAGGATTTTATTACCACCTGGTTTAGCCAGTTTTCATTTATGCTGGATGAAATCCAGAAAGGCTATCCGTCCAAATCGAATGATTTTGAACTGGACTCTTTAGCGCTGGCGGCTTTTGGGGCCAAAACCAGCGCGATTGATTATATCCAGAACCTGAATAACTGGGGCCAGTACGTGACCCAGATGAATCATTTCTTTGATAATTATGATCTGTACCTGACGCCTGCAACGGCGACAGTGGCGCCAAAAAATGGTGAGGTCAAAACACCAAACTGGCAGAAACCGATTCTTAAAGCTTTATTGAAACTAAATAAAGCACATTTGCTGGCGCAAGGTAAACTGGTCGACCAGATTGTGAAAGAAAATCTAAAATGGGTGCCTTTTACCCAGTTGGCCAATATTACCGGACTCCCAGCGATGTCTGTACCACTGTACTGGAATGAACAAAACCTGCCGCTCGGTTCACAGTTTATTGCGCCGTTTGCCCGTGAGGATCTGCTATTACAACTGGCAGCCCAATTGGAACAGGCACAACCGTGGTTTGGGCAATACGCCAAAATCCGTATTTAATACTGAGATGATATTTTCAAGCCTGTTTTTGCAGTTCGACTTTATTTGGCAATCCGAAAATCAGTAACAAGCCAAGCAAAGTCGATACTGCAGCAGCGATAAAAATAGATGTGCCGCCGACTTGATCCCAATAATGCCCAGCCAGAATACTGCCACTCGCCACGCCAACGCCCCACATCGTGCTATATAGCGCTTGTCCACGTCCTTGCTGCCCTGCAGAAAAATTCTGGAAAATCACTCGCATCGCAATCATATGAAATAAACCAAAACTTAAAGCGTGAATCGTTTGAGCAAAAAACTGTGCCATAAATGAAGCAGGAAAGACTCCGACGATGAACCATCTTAATCCTGTCATTAACAAGCATAGCGTGACCAGATGACGCCATGACCACCGTGTCAGAAAGAACGTCGCATAGGCAAACATGATTATTTCCGCAATGACCCCGACTGACCAGAGCAGCCCGATCTGACTGGTGCTAAATCCCGCCTGACTGAGATAATTGCTATAAAAACTATAAAATGGCGCGTGTGAAAATAGCAGAATCAATTCAATCAGGAAAAAGCTATACACCACTGGGCGTTTGAATATTGGCCATAAGGGTTCGAGCTGTTTCTGTGCGGTAGGTGCTGTCGTGGGCTCTTTAATGATAAATGACCAGAGAAAGGCCAGAAATGAAA
>NZ_JBLVOM010000203.1:0-1269 GCF_053543775.1 Acinetobacter endophylla
ATGCGATGAACCAAGCGACCGAAATGCACGTTTAAGTGATACCGATTTGCGCAATATTGAAACTGAAGATGATCTGAAAAAGTATCTGAAGCGTTTCAATTTGGATGACGCTGCAACTGAACAATTGATTCAGCGTGTGCAGACTATAGGTAAACCGCCTGAACCGGAAAAAAATCCGCTGGCCGCACTTAGCTGGCTTTAATTCACCACATTTTTTTAAAACTTAATTAATCACATGACCGCCCACTGAGGCGGTTTTTTCTTGCAAGGAAAAAAATATGAATTCACGTTTAAACCCTTCCGTTGTAGCACTGGGTATGTCAGCAGCAGCTGCAGTATCAACACCGATTTTTGCGCGTAATACTCAGGGCGATTCAATGGATGAATTGGGTAAACAGCTTAAAGAAAAATTGGCCAAGCTGGATACCATGCTCGAAGAGCGTCAACAGCGTATGGTCAATTTGACTGCTGAAGAAAAAGCAGATCTTGAAGCACGTTCTAAAGAAATTAAGGACCTGTCAGCTAAAGTTGAACAGTTGCAAACAGATCTGGTTAATCAGGCCAAAACCCGTAGTAAACAAGAATCGGACACCATTGCGGGAATTTTGATTCGTAATACTGAATCAATCGAAATTGCAAAAACCATGCTTGAAAAACGTCAAAAGAATACCTCTGTGTCTTTTGATGGTGTGAAAGCCCGTAATATCGTGACTTTAGGTAGCCTGGGTGAAAACTACCAGTATGCAAAAAATGACCTAAATCGTGTGCCGTTTCAGCCATTAAGTCTGGTTGATCTGATTAGCTGGGCACCATTAACCAATGACATCGTAACGTTATTGCGTGAAACAGCATACGATTTGATGGCTGATATTGTACCGGAAGGTGAAGAAAAGCCGGAATCAAGTCTCGAATTTGGCCCATTGGTACTGAACGTAGGTGTGATTGCACACTGGATTAAGGTATCAAATCAGGTCTTGGCAGATATGCCAATGCTGGCCAGCTATATTGAAACCCGTTTAGCTTATGGTATTCGTTATAAACTTGAATACTTTGTGGTCAATGGTCATATCCCCGCACAAGGTCAGCCAAAAAACTTCAGTGGTTTAATGGAAGCTGGCAACCATGACACTGTGGCTGTAGATGCCGGTGATACAGCACTTGATGTATTAAACAAAGCAAAATACAAAGCTGCGTTGTCATTCTTGCAGCCTGAATGCTATGTATTAAACCCGCAGGATTGGGGTGATATTGAGCGCTTAAAAGGTTCTG
>NZ_JBLVOM010000204.1:0-1267 GCF_053543775.1 Acinetobacter endophylla
TGGTGCAGATGGTCAAGCTACAAGTAATGCGTTGATTTATACACTTAACATTAGTTCCAATGGTGTGGATAGCGGATTAGATACCACCAGTGGCCAAAATGTCTTGCTGTATAAAGTAGATAATCAGATTGAAGGACGTGCGGGTAGTCCATCAGGCGATGTGGTATTTCGTATCTCCATTGATCCGACCACGGGTGCTGTTACCTTAACTCAATCAGAAGCACTTAAACATCCAGTGGGCGGTTCTTCTTATGATGAAAGTCTTTCTATCAGCAATGCAGGTTTAATTACCCTAACTGCAACTGCTACAGATGGTGATGGTGATGCGGTCACCAGTGATCCTGTTGCGGTAGGTGATCGTTTTATCTTTAAGGATGATGGGCCATCAATTGGTTCTGCGCCAGCAGTAACTTCTGTAGATGAAAAACGTCTAGCGACAGGAAGTGAACCAAACACATCGTTACTCACCGCAGAAGGCAATTTGAGTGTGAGTTATGGTCAGGACGGTTCAGGTAATGGCGGTGGTTTAAGCTTTGCTGCAAATCAAACTGCTTTAAAGGCAGTGCTAGATAGTACAGGTAATAGCGGTATAAGCTTTAGTATTAATGAGACAGGTAACGTACTGACAGCCACGCGTGGCGGCGGCGGCAGTGATGTGTTCAAAGTCACTTTGAATACGACTACAGGCAAATATACCTTTGAACTATTGGGTTCATTAAACCATCCAAGTCATACTACACCATTGAATCTGAATTTTGACTTTATTGCCAAAGATGGTGATGGCGATACGGCATCTGGTAGTTTCGTTGTTCAAGTGATTGATGATGAACCGAAAAGCGCGATTACGATTACGATGGATGAAGATCATAGTTATGCATTCACAACGTCAGCCGATGTGCAACTAGATAACATTACAATTCAGGATGCAAATGGTACTGAGATTAATGGTACGCCGAATCCCGATGGATCTAAGAGTTTTAATGTTGCGCATGGTACCGTGACTGTAGATCAAAATGGTCAGGTGACCTATAAACCTGATGATAATTATAGTAACTATGATGGCAGCCTAACCACCAGTCCCGATACATTTAAAGTACTAGTTACTGATGACACTGGGCAAACCACAACAACCAATGTGACTGTATATGTAAATCCAGTCGCAGATGCTCCTATATTAACTGTTGTGGATGAAGAGGTTGAAACCCCAGAAGATACAGCGGTAAGTTTAGGCTTAAAAACACCAGTTGTAACCGACGATACTGATCAA
>NZ_JBLVOM010000204.1:1287-2007 GCF_053543775.1 Acinetobacter endophylla
CCCAGAGCGTTTAGGCGTGATTAGCTTAAGCGGTATTCTTGCTGGCGCAGCGCTCTTATCTGATACTGGTGCTACATTATTCACATCGAATGGCGGCAATATCTCCATTTGGTTAAGCGATGTTAATCATCCGACTGATGAAACCATACCAGAAGATGCTTTGGAGATGACGTCTGCTGAGTTTGAAGCATTAAAGGTTTTACCACCTGCGGAAAGTTATGCCAATTTTACCGTAACGGTAAGTGTAACCAGTTATGAAGTTGACGATAACGGTGCTAAAGTTTCTGGTGTTAACGGTGCAACCAGTACTGCAACAGTCGTGGTCAATGTTCAGGCGGTTACGGACGGTATCGATCTGAAAATTTCAGATGGCAATAATTTTGTTGATACAAGCAGTATAGAGATTGCGGAAGATACTGCACTTAATTTGACTAATTTGTTGCAAGTGACATTGGTGACTGGTGACGATGGAAATTCGAATGCCGACACCGATGGTAGTGAGCAACGCTGGATGACCATTACGGGGTTACCAGCAGGTACAACCTTAACTGTAGGTGGACAGTCTCACACCATTACTACAACAGAATCGTCGAATGGCTATCGAATAGACATTCCAAATAATTACAATGGCGTTTCACCAAGCTTACCATCGATTACAGTGACACCACCAAAAGACTTTAGTGGTGACATTAACAATATCCAGATCACACTACATGCGCA
>NZ_JBLVOM010000205.1:1174-1529 GCF_053543775.1 Acinetobacter endophylla
AGCGCCTGCCTTGCAAGCAGGAGGTCAGCGGTTCGATCCCGCTTGGCTCCACCAACAACGTTTTACAATCAATCAGTTTTGTCTGAATTTTCGAACATCACAGCCGTGATTGTCCCGAAAATTCAAAAACTTGATCCTTGAAAACTGGATACCGAAACGAATTTGCGTTTTAGAACATCTTTTAGCTGAACTTGTGTAAACAAGTTAATTAGTTATTAGCTGGAAGCGAAGATTTTCGATTGTGCAGCGACTTTTGACTTCAAATCGCTGGCGGACAGAGTCATCTGGAAGCCGATTTGAAGGCAAGCGGAGTGAACAAGCGAATCATCGGAGCGTGAGGTTAAGCTAATAAGAG
>NZ_JBLVOM010000205.1:1549-1685 GCF_053543775.1 Acinetobacter endophylla
TAAAACAGTCTGTAATTTTTATCGACACATTTGTGATCGACTTAAAATTACAGAAACCTTGATCCTTGAAAACTGGATACCGAAACGAATTTGCGTTTTAGAACATCTTTTAGCTGAACTTGTGTAAACAAGTTAA
>NZ_JBLVOM010000205.1:1705-2730 GCF_053543775.1 Acinetobacter endophylla
TTAATTAGTTATTAGTTGATACGAGGATTCCAACCGGAAGGTCGAAGATTGTTTTTTTCTCTGGAGAAATTCAATGTCCGATATTTTCCTACGGAAAAATCGAGGTTAAGCTAATAAGAGCACACGGAGGATGCCTAGGCGCCAGGAGCCGACGAAGGACGTGGCGAACAACGAAACTGCCTCGGGGAGCTGTAAGCAAGCTTTGATCCGGGGGTGTCCGAATGGGGAAACCCAGCTGTGGTAATTCGCAGTTACTCATACCTGAATACATAGGGTGTGTAGAGGCAGACCAGGGGAACTGAAACATCTAAGTACCCTGAGGAAGAGAAAACAATAGTGATTCCGTCAGTAGCGGCGAGCGAACGCGGAACAGCCTAAACCAGGAGGCTTGCCTCCTGGGGTTGTGGGACGTCTCACATGGAGTTACAAAGGAATATGGTAGGTGAAGAGGTCTGGAAAGGCCCGCGATAGAGGTAAAAGCCCTGTAACCTAAACTGTGTTCTCTCCGAGACGGATCCCGAGTAGTGCGGGGCACGTGAAACCCCGTATGAATCCAGCAGGACCATCTGCTAAGGCTAAATACTACCTGGCGACCGATAGTGAATCAGTACCGTGAGGGAAAGGTGAAAAGCACCCCGGAAGGGGAGTGAAATAGAACCTGAAACCGTGTGCTTACAAAAAGTCAGAGCCCAATTTAGGGGTGATGGCGTGCCTTTTGTAGAATGAACCGGCGAGTTACGTTTAACATGCAAGGTTAAGTCGAGAAGACGGAGCCGCAGCGAAAGCGAGTCTGAATAGGGCGATTTAGTATGTGGACGTAGACCCGAAACCGTGTGATCTACCCCTGTCCAGGGTGAAGGTGCGGTAACACGCACTGGAGGCCCGAACCCACGTACGTTGAAAAGTGCGGGGATGAGGTGGGGGTAGCGGAGAAATTCCAATCGAACTCGGAGATAGCTGGTTCTCCCCGAAATAGCTTTAGGGCTAGCCTCGGTGTAAGAGTAGTGGAGGTAGAGCACTGATTG
>NZ_JBLVOM010000206.1:0-1136 GCF_053543775.1 Acinetobacter endophylla
GGCACCGATATCTACACCACCTAATCCGCCAGAACCACCGATCAGGCCACCGACCAATTCAGCAATTTGTGCGATATCAATCTCGCCATTCCCGCCAATCAGGTTACCGACCAGCCCTGCAATCGCACCAATATCAATATTACTTGAACCGCCGATCAGGCCACCGACCAGTTGAGAAATTTTACCAATATCAATATTGCCCGTACTGCCGCCCAATAAGCCGCCTACCAGTTGAGAAATAGCCTCAAGATCCAGGCTGCTGCTATTGCTCCCCATTAAGCTCTTTAATAAGTTGGTGATCTGGGTAATATTAAAGCTACCGCCATTGGATTGGGTTAAGCTACTGATCAGGCTTTGAATATTTAAACTTGAGGCATTCGAACCAGAAAACTGAGTTAATAAATTGCTGAGATTTGTCGTACTCAGGCTGCTTCCAGAAAGGAGATTATTTAATAATGAGCTGACAGAAGGTTGAGTATTGGATCCGGTGAGATTGCCAATAAGATTGGTGAGGGTACCTGATGTCGTTCCACCGAATAAGCCGCCCAATAAGCTCTTCGTTTGGGTTTCGACGGTTAAAACAGGACTCACTTTTGTTTTTATCAAGCTTAAAAGTTTAGAAGCCATGACCGTTCCTTGAGTAATATTTTTGAAATGCGCTATTTTTGTTTTTAAAGCGCCTTTGTTTTAATCTATTTCTATACACTTGTAAAAGATGGGCGGTTAAGTCGTGTAGGGGCTGAGAGGAATAGCCTATCTGTTGTCGTGTTTACCCAATTTAAATAATTTAAAAATAAAGATTTAATTAAAAATACCGGTGGTGTTTCAAAAAGTATGCTGGCGTTAAACAAATCCGTTATTAAGGTAAAAGAAAGTCAAATCAAAGGCTTTAAAATGATTTTCGAGCTTTTTAGAAAAGTTGCAACTTCTCCTAAATCCACGCCTGATTCGATGACGAATTCTACAATTGTTACCTTCAATACCGACGGTAAAAAACTTACCGATCACTTGCTTGCAACATTGAAATGCTGTGATAAAACTATCCCAGTCATCACTCGCAATTCGAGCATATTGAACCCCAAGCTTTTTAAGTCTAGCTTTAAGACGTTGAACCGTTGCTAAATCCCGCTTACCCC
>NZ_JBLVOM010000207.1:0-1094 GCF_053543775.1 Acinetobacter endophylla
ATCATGTGTAGGATCAAGAATAGTTGCTGATTTTTCATCTATCTCGACTTCTGTGTCATCATTTTCTATATGAATAGGAGATGGCCCTGAGTGGTTTGTTACATCAATCTCCTTTTTTATTCTTTTTATCAAATCCTTGATACTAAGTTTCTTCGATGAATTTAATTCCCTGTTGTTAAGCTCATTACAGACAATACAAAATTGCTCAATGTAACGGTCTAAATCTAATGAGATGGAGTGCTTTTGCATCTCTTTACCAGTTAAAAATTCTTTAAAATTGCTGGTGTTAAATTCATCGATTTTTTTAATTTCATTGGTAATTTTGTCACATGGTATTTTTTTTTCCCCACGGTCTTTAAATTGGTTCTGCAGTAACAGTTTTAATGCATAACATAGTTGATTAAATTTCTTATGTACTCTTTCATCATCTACTATTCGCTTAAAATCTATCAGTTTTGTGTTGGTGATAGGCTCTTTATCTTTAGAACTAGAATTCGGTAAACTGATAAGTTCTTTGAGCATTTCACAAATTAATCCAGTCAACAGATAACCATACTGACGCCCTTCTTGTTCAATTTTAGTCCATTGAGTTAAACCAGCCAGAATTTTATGTTCCGTCACAATTCTCTTTTTTTTAATAGTAACCTGGATTTTTTCTGCAGCAGCATACAACTCATTCTTATTTTGAACGTCTAAATCTTTTAAAATAGCTTTTTTTTCACCAAGTGACTGATTTAACCACTTTTCCAATATTTTGATTTCTTCGTGTAGATCTGACAATCCATCAGTATTAGTCATACAGTTACCATAATTTTTCAGGGTAAAAATTGATTTTCAGGTTTCGTTCTAACTTGAGCTTGAAGTTTTTAGGCAAACCAAAATATTTTTTATAAGTTCTTTGAGTCAATTTTTTAACACAACGCTGCGGTTTTGACTCCACTCTCATATGTTCTGATAACTTCAGACTTAAGGCCTCGGACAATTGAGTAAAAAAACAAGTAAATAGCACAGCATGCACCTCTTTATGTTGGTGCTTTTTAACCTCTTCAGTTTCTTCAGGAGCTACATCAATTGTATCGAGTAACCACTTTAAA
>NZ_JBLVOM010000207.1:1114-1439 GCF_053543775.1 Acinetobacter endophylla
TGATTGTCTTTTGCTGCCTGGTCAAGCATTCTTTTGATTTCATCATCCATCTTATTTTTAAGATCCAATACAAAATCTTGAATAAAGTCTGGTAAATCTAATATCAAAACGTAACTTAACTTGGTGAAAACTTCAGTTAGAACTTCAGGTGTTTTTTTTTGCATGCCCAATTTTTTCTATCATGACTCTCTCAATCGATACTGGCTATACAAGCTCAATACAGTTGAAATGGTTAATTTCTAAATTTACTACTTAGGCCTAACAGAATATCTTTAGCCTAAATAAATAATGTGGTTCCGTTAATTAGACCACTCAATTTAGTTTT
>NZ_JBLVOM010000208.1:0-697 GCF_053543775.1 Acinetobacter endophylla
AGAAGTTCTGATCCATCAGAAACCTTTAATATCACCATTTCAGATATTCCTGAAGGTGCAAAAATTATCTATGACGGCGTAGAACAAACGATTACTAACGGTTCAGTCACGATCTTTAACTTTAGTACATCTACGCCACTGACGATTACTCCACCTTTTAACAGCAATGTAAACTTTACCTTAAGTGTTACTGCGACGGCGACGGATGGTAACGTCACATCTGCTCCATCTAGTACGCTCTCTATACCTGTTACAGTTTATGGTGTAGCAGATACACCGACAGTTACCTTAAAAGATTATGACAGTAATCAGCCTGGTGTACAGTCTTATACAACCACTGAAGCTAATCTGGATGGTACTGCCCAGCATAAAGTGTCACTCTCTAATTTGATTGAAAATGTTTCATCGATTGATACAGATGGCTCAGAAAGCTTTACCCTTCGTATTACAGGCTTAGCCAAAGATTTCAATCTGGGTGGACCAGCCACTGTTTTGGTCACTGGCACAGGTGAAGAACGTGTCTGGGTGATTAAACCAACAGATTTAAATCATGTATTTATCACAGTACCAGAGAATTACAGTGGCAATGTGAATTTCAAAGTTGCAGGCGTTTCTACTGAAAATGATGGTGATTCCAAAACTGGTGCATTAACTGATGTTAATTTCATAGTGACACCTTCTGCCGAAGCAGAAGCAA
>NZ_JBLVOM010000209.1:0-617 GCF_053543775.1 Acinetobacter endophylla
ACCACAACCAAAATATAGATTATAGTCTATATTTTAGAGGCATTATGCTTGTTTTGCAAATGAGAAATGATAGGCAATAAAAAACCCCGGCATCCTGCCAGGGTTTTTTATTGGAACATTAGGTCTCTGTGCTCTTGCGTGTCTTATATAGCGCCATCCTGGTGCTTATTTTTAATTATATGGAACTTCCTGTTCCTGACCACTTAATCATATGAAAATTCTACTGTTCCAGATAGCCGCAAAGGGCCGAGATTGATGTGAGCCAAAGCGTACAAAATAGCCTAAATTTCATCCACAGCAATTGGGGATAGTTTTCGCCCTAGAAGAGCTGAGAACATTGGGAAAATGCCAAAATTGAGCATTTTTTAGACGATTTTATTGGCGAAAGATTACAAATCTGCTTAAAAAAACACGAGTTGTGAAAGCGTGTGTTTTCTGATCTTTTTGGTTTTGGTTTTATTGTGTCAAGTATATGATAAATAACACTATTTAAAAAGACTGTTATTCACCAATTAAAATGTCTATGCGATAAACCATTTAAAATGGGCACTGTTGCAAATAGGCTGACATGATAAGCTAAATATCTTATTTATTTCGAGATACAGCAGATGAATCCC
>NZ_JBLVOM010000210.1:0-578 GCF_053543775.1 Acinetobacter endophylla
AGCAATAGCCTTTAACGATATGTTGGATAGGCTAGAATCAGCTTTAGAGAAACTTTCCGATTTTTCATCTGATTTAGCGCATGAAATTAGAACACCGATTAATAACTTAATGACTCAAACTCAAGTATGTCTCGCCCGTAACCGAGATATTGGTACTTATCAAGAAATACTATTTTCTAATTTAGAAGAATTTGAACGTTTGGCTCGAATGGTGTCCGATATGCTTTTCTTGGCAAAAGCAGAACATGGCTTAAATTTACAGAACTTACAGAATATTGACCTCATTAAAGAAGTTACCGCTTTATTTGATTTCTATGACGCTCTCGCTGCCGAAAAAAATATGACACTTCAACAAACAGGATCTGGCAATGTAAAAGGTGATCCTGCTATGTTACGTCGCGCACTCAGCAATCTATTGTCTAATGCAGTTAAATATGGAAACAAGAATTCTACAATACGGATAAAACTTCAACAGAATTTAGATAACACAATATTTTCAATTGAAAATGAAGGCCCTGAAATCTCTCCTGAACAACTATCCAGATTATTTGATCGTTTTTATCGAACAGATGCGTCTA
>NZ_JBLVOM010000210.1:598-2313 GCF_053543775.1 Acinetobacter endophylla
CGTCTAGGCAAAGAACAGAAGAAGGAACCGGCTTAGGGCTTGCCATAACAAAATCTATTCTTGATATGCTTGGGGCGACCATCCAGGCTGAATCCCTCAATGGTCGAATCATTTTTACCATTGTTTTTCAAAGTGAATCCATGCAAGGGGAATCATTTTAACTCATTTTTTGAACATCTTCCATTTACCCGAGTTGACCTTACATAAAGCTCAAACTGAGAGCCAGAGCTACGCCAGCACCTATCATGGCAATTGTGTAGCCAATTATGATAGCTCGGCCAAACTGTGCCCCCCCTGTCATCCATGCAATTGTCGCTTTGCTTAACATGTTGCTCAGTGTGGCCAGCCCTAGCGCGACAGCAGCCACATTTGTTGTTAAGCCTTCAGTACTATGCAGGCGGGCAAGTGAGACTAAAATAGCATCTACGTCTGCTAGCCCAGAAATAGTCGATAATACGAAGATGCCGCTGGTGCCCAACCATTGTTTTGCTGCCGGGACCAAGACTGCCATGACAGCCAGGAAAGCAGCGAAGCTGAATGCTGTCCCAAGATCAAAAGGAGCCATTGCTTCTATTGTTCGATCGTTGTTTTCAGCGCTGGTAATTTGGCGTTGTCTCCACAATGCCATACCCAGCAGAAGGATTCCCGCAATCATCATTGCACCACCAAAAGTGCTTAGCAATGCTGGCTCAATGACGCCTATCAGCACAACCATACGAAAAAACATGATGCCACAGGCAGCCAATGTTCCAGAAATAGCAGCACTGACCATGACGGGGTGCTGGCGTGTATAGCGTGCCAGTGCGACAGTTGCAGCTGTAGAAGATGCCAAACCACCCAATAGACCTGTCCAGAGTATGCCTCTTTCTGAACCGGTGAGCCGCATGGCAAAATGACCTGCCAGAGAGAGTCCGGCAATCAGGATCACTGCCCACCATAACTGGTAAGGATTTAATGCAGCAAAAGGTCCCATACCCGTATTGGGTAAGTAAGGTAATATAACGACAGAAAGTACCAGTAACTGTAGAGATGCGGTTAATTCACGATGTTCGATCAAGCGTAACCAACCATGTAAGGTTGGCTTGAGATCCAAAAATACAGCCACGATGACAGCCGCTGTTAATGCTAAAGTAACATTACCATGGGATGCATATGCACCTAGAACTAATGTCAACAGCATCGCGATCGTCGTGGTAGCGCTTAAATTACCGGAAATTTTTGCGGTACGCGCGTAGGATACCGTAAGTAAAAGGGAAAGCCCTAATACGGCTGCGACTAGTGGCCAAGGCCCAAAGTTTGGCTGTAGATGACCCAGCACTCCTCCGAGTAATCCTGTCAATGTGAAGGTACGTAGGCCTGCTACTCGGCTGCCTTCTGGCAGTTCGCGATCATTCCATCCTCGTTCTAAACCAATGAGCAGGCCGATGGCAAGTGCTGCAATCAGGCCTGATACATCTGGTGGAAGAAAAAGACTCTCTATCATAGCTTTTTATGTCGCAGGCGAAGGGCATTCGTGATCACTGAAGCGGAGCTAAAACTCATGGCCAAGGCCGCAATCATGGGTGACAACAACCAACCGGTAAATGGGTAGAGTACGCCAGCTGCTATTGGGATACCCAAGGCATTGTAAAGGAAAGCAAACATGAGGTTCTGTTTCATGTTGCCAACAGTAGCTTCCGAAAGTGAACGGGCAACCGCGATACCGCGTAAATCTC
>NZ_JBLVOM010000211.1:0-573 GCF_053543775.1 Acinetobacter endophylla
TAATAAACTCTATATATAACAGTTATATAGAGTTTTTATTTTGTGTGACGTAATTTAAGATGGGGTGGGGTACTTTTATTTTTGGTCACTAATTTATTGTGATAATCAACAATAATAACCAACATACATATGCTTAATCTAAAGGTATTTTACTGACTGGTATAATTTTATGATGAGAGGGGTGTTGCCTGAGGCTACGGTTTCTGTTTGGCCTTTTGGCGTAAGACGTACAAATATAAGCTCTCTACTTTTTCACGTGCCCATGGTATGGTACGCAAGAATCGTAATGATGATTTAACACTTGGGTCTATGCAAAAACATCTAATTTCAATTTTGTGACTTAAGCCTTCAAAGCCACCGTAGTAATCCAATAATTCATCCAAAATGTCAGCAAGTTTTTTGCCGTGTAAAGGGTCATTGGAGGTGTTCATAATAGATCAATCGTATTTTGGGTGGCTATTATAACCTGGGCTAGTTGGAAAACTAGAGAGTTGGAATGTAGGTAATGATGGACTGAATAGCCACCAAAATTCTAGAGCCCCCCAGCCATCGAGTGAGGCATCATATTGGTAA
>NZ_JBLVOM010000212.1:0-498 GCF_053543775.1 Acinetobacter endophylla
AGGCAATCCGATGTAATATCTGCAATGGTTCTTGCACCAGTCAATGTCATTGCCACACGCATTTCTTTCTCAATCAAATCTAGTAAATTACTTACCCCAGAACCGCCGGCAGCACCAAGTGCGTATACAAATGCACGACCAAGCATGCAAATATCTGCACCCATAGCCAACATACGTACCACATCAAGACCGTTACGAATCCCTGAATCTGCTAAAATTTTGATGTCACCTTTGACCGCACTTGCAATTGAAGGAAGCGCACGAGCAGAAGACAAAACACCATCAAGCTGACGACCACCGTGATTGGAGACCACAATTCCATCTGCTCCGAAACGTACCGCATCCTTGGCATCCTCAGGATCTAAAATCCCCTTAATAACCATGGGACCCTCCCAATAATCACGAATCCACTCAAGATCTTTCCAAGAAATTGAAGGGTCAAAGTTATTTCCCAGCCAACCGATATAATCTTCCAGACCTGTCGGCTTACCTAAATAT
>NZ_JBLVOM010000213.1:0-463 GCF_053543775.1 Acinetobacter endophylla
ATCTCAGTAGCCAATGCATCATACTCGTCTTGCAAAGATTTACGGTCTGTTGAAACGTTGGTATCATTGGCAGATTGCACAGCAAGTTCACGCATACGTTGTGTAATTGCATGTACTTCGTTCAATGAACCCTCAGCCGTTTGAATTAATGAAATACCATCTTGGGCATTACGGGAAGATTGCTCCAAACCGCGAATTTGTCCACGCATTTTCTCGGAGATCGAAAGACCTGCTGCATCGTCACCTGCACGGTTAATGCGAAGACCGGAAGACAATTTTTCGATCGATTTGTTAGTGTTTGTTGTGTTAGTGCTCAATTGACGGTGCGTATTCAAAGCAGCGATATTGTGGTTAATAATCATTTGGTATTTCCTCCCTGAAATTAAATTAATTCCACATCCATGTGGTGAACGCTAATCCATTAAGGTCGGCCGCCCTGCCGGATCAGAATCTATATTATATA
>NZ_JBLVOM010000214.1:0-453 GCF_053543775.1 Acinetobacter endophylla
TAAATATTTTATTATAAAATCAAGATAAGAATTCTTATTTTTTCTAAATTCATCTTGTTCTTCTTGATCAAGCTTAATATGCTTTTGACAATTAAGAAAAATAAATATCTCATCTAAACTCAATCCAAATCTTTTTACATGAAAAAATATGCTTATTACAGCTAAAAATTCATCTGATATTTTTACATTATTATTGTTTTTCTCGTAAATAATGGATTGAATTGCTAAGCTATCTTTGTGAAACACCTCATGAGCATGATCCATTAAATCATATCCGCCATACCTTTCTAATTCCAGCTCATAGCATTCAATACTATATTTAGATATAAGCGAATCTTTAATAAGTTGGCTAAAAGTGTTTAAAAGCTTGGGCTGAACCATAAGCAGCCTATTATAATCAGCTTTTATTCTCAAGCGCAAATGCAAATCTGGGTCTTTATATTGAATAAAAAA
>NZ_JBLVOM010000215.1:0-401 GCF_053543775.1 Acinetobacter endophylla
AAGAAGTGAACATAAACTCGTCTTTATTAATACATCCCGTTTATTCATGATATTGTTTCACGACTATAATAATGATGAGGAAAATCAAAACTCAAGCATTGTACTGGAATTTTGTTTTGCCATTAAATGATTTAGCGAAATTATTCACATCTAGCATAAAAATTGCCCCACGGATGGGGCAACTTTTATTCATAAACATGATAAGTTAGCCAATCGTAATTTGATGATTATTTAACAGCTCTGCAAGCGTTACATTCGAAGTTTGATGTTCTAAGACCAAAAGATCCTGATAATTTGAACCATTTGCTTCACCATCACGATCTACTTTCACGGTTGCAGATTCAGTTGCTGCATCATAGTCAACCTTAATGAATTTTTCGACTTGTGAAAGATGAGATGAT
>NZ_JBLVOM010000215.1:421-2376 GCF_053543775.1 Acinetobacter endophylla
CATTAAAGAATTCTGATGAGAATTGAATCGTTTCGGCATTGCTATCTGTTGCGGTAGACCCAAAACCGAAATCTGTCCAATGATCAATACCATGCCCCGCTTTGGCATCACTCGCAACTAGCACATTATAAATCAATGTATCGTGACCCTGACCCGTCGTAATGGTATCGTTACCCGCTTTGGCCACAATCACATCATCCGAACTGGTTTCAGCTACGCTGAAGCTTCTCGCTGAGAATGGATTTACTCCATATTGGGTAAGAACATTTTCACTCACCAGCAAAGTGACAGCCGTACCCGATACGGTACTGGTGTATGTCACATAACCATTATTGGTTGCACTTTTTGTCCAGCCTGAATCAAGTTCAACAGTATCCTCAGCAGTACCATTGATCTTCAAGGTATGTGCCGCATCAGTCATGGTCAATACATGTGATGCTGTCAGGCTAGTGATATTATTTGCTCCATTTACAGACAAATCCAGCACTTCAACATTCTTCAGATTTGCTGCCAAAGTAGCACCTGATACAGTTTCACCAGAACGGAGCTGAATCGTATCTGTACCTGCTCCAGCATTAATACTACTTGCTGTATATAGCAAGGTATCATTACCTGTTGTAGCCTTTTGGGCCGTCATATTTACAGTAATGTTCTTAAAAACATGAATAGATTCACTATTTCCAGCACCACTTTCAACTGTCCATGCTTCTACCCCGATTTGTGTACCTGCAGTCGCTGAATCCTGATCAGTTAAAGCTGCTTTCGCCTGTTTAAAGCCTAACTTATCTATATTGCTTTGGGTTAAACCTGTAATGGTATAAGTCGTACTTGATCCAGTTCCACTTACTGTAATTTGACTAGATGAAATCTGTACACCATCGATATAAAAAGAGGCATATTGACCCAGACCTGTGAGTTTAATGGTCATAGTTTCAGTACTGCTGTCATTTGCAATTTCTGAAACTTTTGGATCATGCATCGATGCATTCAGGGTAAGTGGAATAATCTCATTTTCTTTACCGAAAGTTTGAGTCGGTTTGATATCAACGCCATTGGCTACGGCATTAACCACCAAATCTCCAATGTCTTTGGTTTCAGTTAAAGGAGATAAGCTACTTTCACCAGAAGTTACAACCAACTGTAAGTTTCCAACAGTACCACTCCAGTGTATCGGCGGTAATATCGCAACATAAGCTGGTAGTCCACCACTTTCTGAGAGTACCCAAGTGTTGGTTGTGCCATCACCACCTGCATTACTTGCAAGCGTTGCGAATTCCGCATTATCTCCGACATAAACCAAGAAGCCATTTGGAACATCAGATAGCAAAATTGCACCATAAGACTCTGAACCATCTGAATCGTTCAAACTCACGCTTAGTCCACCTGCACCAGTCAGCTCAATTGCATTGGCTTGAGTTGCCAGTTCTGACTCATTACCAATAATAAAGTTTTGTGAAACAACATTTACACCATTATTGATCAGTTGAACTTCCACAGAACCCGTGACACTGACTGCTTTTTCATCTGCATCGTCTTCTTGTACTTTTGCATAAGCAGTAAATGATACCTTACCTGGTACAGTTTTCTCACCATCTGGCATGGTATACGTTAAGTCTACTGTTCCGCCATTTTCACCAATGTCAATGACGTAGAACTCACCATCAGGTGTACCATCACCATCAATATCTACACTTTGTGGAACAAGTGGTGTTGTACTACCCGTGATGTATAGCTGACCACCTTCCATGGCATCGGTTGTATCAGCAGCATTGACTTGCACATACATTTTACCATCGACAACCTTACCATAACTTCCATCGGCAGGGTCGAGTGTAATAGAACTTGTGATTGCTGTCTCACCCTCACCCACCATACTATCTCCAGACATGGTGAATATCGGATTATCCGTCACAGGAGCGATTCGAATCGTCATGTCTTGAATCGTTGCCTCTTCG
>NZ_JBLVOM010000216.1:0-398 GCF_053543775.1 Acinetobacter endophylla
GTCTTGTCGGCCAGATAGAGGAGGATCGCACCGGATTCCCATAAGGCGATGGGTCTACCGTCAGGGCCAGCCGGATCGATGATCGCCGGTATGCGTCCGTTCGGGTTCAGCGACACGAACGCCGGATCCTTCGACTCGTTGTTCGAGATGTCGATCAGGTGGGGCTCGTACGCCAGGCCAGTCTCCTCAAGCATGATCGAGACCTTGACGCCATTGGGCGTAGGGGCTGCGTAGAGTTGCAGGCGATCGGGATGAGATGCCGGCCAGCGCTGCGTGATCGGAAAGGACGAGAGGTCTGGCATAAATCTGCGATCCTGGTGTTGCGATGGCGACTGACTGGAACGAGCCGTCACTCTGAAGTAGGGTTCGATGACCGCGTCGCTGAACGACGCGGTCAC
>NZ_JBLVOM010000217.1:0-560 GCF_053543775.1 Acinetobacter endophylla
GAATCGGCTTATGGTTTATGGACGCTGGTTATCATTAACTCAGCAGTTTTTATCATGTTCGCTTTCAGTTTTTTTAGACCTTCCACTGCGCGCGATTGGCGTACATTTGGGGCCTTTTCGGCTTTTATCATTGCTCTATTTGTCGAAATGTATGGTTTTCCTTTAACCATTTACCTGTTATCTGGTTGGCTTCAAACTCGCTTCCCTCAACTTGACTTACTTTCTCATAATGCAGGTCACTTGTGGTCAACGCTATTAGGTGAAAAAGGTGATCCACATTTTGGCATTTTGCATATCGCCAGTTACGTTTTCTTGGGCTATGGATTTTACCTGTTATCAACGTCATGGCACGTGCTGTACAACGCGCAACGTCAGCATTCTTTAGCGATCACAGGCCCTTATGCACGTATACGTCACCCACAATACGTGGCTTTTGTGATGATCTTGCTGGGTTTTTTATTGCAATGGCCAACTTTACTGACACTGATTATGTTTCCAATCCTACTCTTAATGTACAGCCGCTTGGCAATTAAGGAAGAGGCTGAAATGAGTAAACAGTT
>NZ_JBLVOM010000218.1:0-618 GCF_053543775.1 Acinetobacter endophylla
CAAATTGTGTAATGGAGCTATTCTTGCTGATTTTAAAGAAAAATTTTATGAAAAGTGGAGCTATTCTCTTAATAAAAAGACTCAAAATATAAGTTTACAATCTACAGTTGAAGCTCAGCAAAACTTAGTAAACATATTATTTGAATGTCTATGTATATCATTAATTTTCGATCAAGGATGTATTCATCCTGAACGGCTTATTGCAATTCATGATGCAATTTTTGAAATGAATCTAGACAGTGGACTACTGCCAATTTACTCTGGTTCAAAGAATCATGCCTACGTTTTCTCATACACTCTATCATCTCAAAAATATGGCAATTTCTACCGTTATGATAGCCAAGGAAATGTGGAATTATGGCAAACACAGCAAATATATTTTAACGCAATCTCAATGCTTTGTTATTTGCGTATCCGAGAGCATCTTCATGGTAACCAAGGTTATGCATTACAGTTTACATCGCCTCTTAGTATTTGGCAGCAAACACACGATGATCAAGATCAAAAAGTTAAGCGGGAAGATTTACTTTATAAGCGGCTAAAAGCACATTTTAAAGATGTTGTTCCTGATCATCAATTTATCAAAGAGTTTGGGCGACGTCGTTTTTCTGCTTTCAA
>NZ_JBLVOM010000219.1:0-482 GCF_053543775.1 Acinetobacter endophylla
ATAACGATTTACACGCTTCTAATCTATTCTGGTCAGCACCGGATGCCAAAGCGGAGATTACTGCCGTAATTGATTTTGGTTTATCTGACCGAAATTCGGCACTTTATGATCTGGCTGTGACGATTGAACGTAATTTCATTGATTGGTTGGAATTAAAGCAGAACCCACATATTCCGATTGATGAAGCCGGTTTAACCGCTTTTCTCCATGCTTATTTTTCCGAAATACATCCACAAGAAGATTTTAGTATTTTGCCAGAACTGCTGAAAATCGTGCATCTGGATTTCGCTTTTTCAGAGCTGGAGTATTTTGTGGGTATTACCCACAACCTCAACCATGCAGATGCGGCTTATTACGACTGGATTATCGGTCATGTGGACTGGTTCTTTGGCGAACAAGGCCAACAATTTACCCAGACTTTAACTCGGCTCATTCAACATGAATTGCAAGCTTCTCAATGCTCTCTCTAAACCCAGCATCAT
>NZ_JBLVOM010000220.1:0-350 GCF_053543775.1 Acinetobacter endophylla
CTTCACACCAGGATTTTCACCTTCATATTTCTTCGCAATATCCTTGAACGCGGCTAGCACGTCATCAGCCGAATTAAGCATAAAGTCCAGGGTGACATTCTTTTTGGGAGAAGTTGACTGATTGTCTTTATTGCCAGTACCTGCTGTATTTTTCGAATTATCATTAGAAGATCCGCATCCGGCCAAGGTAAATGTCAACGCTACCATAATACTGGAGAGCAATAAGAATGGTTTTTTCATCGCAATCACTCCTTAAATTGTATGGGGATATTTTCTGAGTTTTAATTCGGTTCTTGCTTGTTCACTGTATGGAACGAATTCTGACATATCCTCGAATACGGTATAATCTA
>NZ_JBLVOM010000221.1:0-348 GCF_053543775.1 Acinetobacter endophylla
AGAGGGAAATCCGGTCATGCAGCTGGACGGAATAATTCGATTGAGTAGACTCGAAACTAAGTATCTTAGAGAGAAAGAGTATGTCTATTCGCTATCCTTGAAAGCTTTATACGATGAGCAAAAGCAAATATGGAGCATTGACGAGGCGAATTTAGGCTCTTTTGCGAATATTCCTAATCAAGATGAAGAAAATAAATACATCATTACGAGTGCGACAAAATAGAGATGTACACAAAACCAAGAATGGCCATTACAGATCAGCGTGGCTATTCTTGATTTTTGTACACAATAGTTGTTTCCAGATTGAACCTGCAACTCTCATTTTGTACACGTATTATAAAAAAATAT
>NZ_JBLVOM010000222.1:0-340 GCF_053543775.1 Acinetobacter endophylla
ATTTTTATTCCCCACCATTTTGGTATGATGTCATCTATTCCATCAACAAATTTAGAGGCAGTCACAATAGTGACAGTATCAAACACTTTACTATATATTTCCGATTGTTTTGGAAGTCGCTCAAGTGTATCGCTCTCACTCTTTATTTCATAGCCATTCATAGATCCATTTATTACGGCCACATCAATACGAGCTTCGCCCTGGCACAATCCCAATTCATCTAATACAATTGTGTCCGGGTCATTGTGTTCATATTTCAAGAGAGTATGGAGGTGTGTTCTAATGTCGATA
This sequence comes from Acinetobacter endophylla, assembly GCF_053543775.1. NCBI lineage: Bacteria > Pseudomonadati > Pseudomonadota > Gammaproteobacteria > Moraxellales > Moraxellaceae > Acinetobacter > Acinetobacter endophylla. The sequence continues at coordinate 292 of NZ_JBLVOM010000222.1, forward strand.
TCACGTGTCTTCATTCCTACCCTCCCTTAAGCATGATTAACTCTGATCA